>JAIOQF010000354.1 GCA_021413535.1 Verrucomicrobiota bacterium | reverse complement strand
GCCACAAACCAAAGCACGCAATAAACAGCGGGCCCGTGATGAACGTCGGAATGCTAATCGCTGCCAGTGCGAAAAACATGCTCCCGACATCGAGTGACGTGTCCTTTTTCATCGCCGCGAGAAAACCAAGGGCGACTCCGCCGAGTGAAGCGATAAGAAACGATGCGGCGCCGAGCACCAAGGAATTCGGCAGCTTCTGGCCAAGGATTTCGGCCACGGTGAGATTGACGTATTTCAATGAGACGCTCATATCGCCGTGAAGCAGAAGTCGTTTCTCATAGCGGAAAAGCTGCCACCACTTCGGCCCATCTAGTTCATATTTCCGCTCCTTCTCCGCTTTCGCCTCCAGAGTCATCTTCTCTTTTTCAAAGGGCCCGCCTTTCTGCGAAATGGAAAGCAGAAAGGTCAGCGACACCACGACCCACAGCACGAGAATACTGCTCAGAAGCCGGCGCAGGGTGAAGGCGAGCATGACGGATAACGCAACCCTCTTGCAACTTTACACCGGGTTAGGCACCCACGGTCTGTGCAAAACCAGGCTTGGCTGATTCTCCCGCAGCTCTCCCCTTCCCCGTCGCCACCTTTTCCACATCCACCGCGACCACCTTGTATTCGGGGCACATGGTGTCTTCGTCGCATTCGCTGCTAGTGACAATGTTCACCAGCACTTCGGGGAAGTGAAACGTAGTATATAAAATGCCGGGTTTCACTTCGTCGGAGACTTTAGCCAGCATCCGATGGTGCCGCAGTTGTAATGCTCCAAGATGCGGCCTGTGGTGAGAATAAGCGGAAACTCGCCTGCATGTTGCACGATCTCGTTCGACTCCTTGAAGTTGAAAAAGTGAAACTTGCCGAGGCCGCGCTTGAAGGTCTCGGTGTGCAGAATTTCGGTTCCGACATTTCCCTCGGCGATGGGCCACTGCTTACCGTTGTCGCCCAGACCTTCCCACGTCGCGCCCTTGAAGAATGGCACCACGCGCGCGATCTCCGCCAGCACGCCGTCGGGTGTGTAGTCGGGCTGCTTCAATCCCATGCGATTCATGATGTCCACGACGATCTGACCATCGGTCTTGGTGCCGGTCAACGGCGGGATGACGGCGTTGACGCGCTGCACGCGGCGTTCACCATTGGTGAAGGTGCCGCTCTTTTCAAAGAACGATGCGGCAGGCAGCACGACGTTGGCAAACTCTGCGGTGGGCGTCATGAACAACTCCTGCACCACGAGAAACTCCAGCGCGTTCATCGCCTTTTTAACGTGCTCGGTATTGGGGTCGGTCTGCACCATGTCTTCTCCCATTATCCACATGGCCTTCAGCTTGCCCGCGATCGCAGCGTCATACATCTGCGGCATTTTCAGGCCGATCTGGTCTGACATCTTCGCGCCGTAGAACTGCTCATACATGGCATGATTCGCGGGATCATTCACTTGCAGATAACCCGCGCCCTGATGCGGCTGACAACCCATGTCGGCAGTGCCCTGCACATTGTTCTGACCGCGCAAGGGGTTCACACCCACGCCACGCCGGCCGATGTTGCCGGTCATCATCGCAATATCCGCAATGAGCATGATGCTCTTCGAACCGTGACTGTGTTCGGTGACGCCGAGTCCGTGGAAAGCCATGGCGTTCTCCGCACTGGCATATTCCATGGCAGCGGCTTTCACCTGCTCACGAGGCACAACGTCAATTTTTTCCAGTTCGTAGAGATCAAACTAGCTCACTCCATGTTCAAACTCAGCCCAGTTAACGCAGCGCTTCTCGATGAACTCCTTGTCCACCAGACCGGCTTCCAAGATATAAAACGCGAACATGTCGAGCATCGCCACGTTGGTGCCTGGGCGAATCAGCAAGAGATGCTTGGCATATTTCACGATTTCCATCTCGCGAGGATCAATCACGATCAGAGGCACACCCTTCATGGCGCGCTGCTTAATCTTGGCACCCGTGACCGGATGACCCTCGGTCGGGTTGGCACCGATCACGAGAATGCAATTGGTGTGCTGGATATCGATCACCGAGTTCGTCGCTGCGCCAGTGCCAAAGGCTTTCTGCATCCCCCAGGCCGTGGGCGAATGACAGACGCGGGCGCAGGCGTCGATGTTGTTGGTGCCGAACACGACGCGGATGAACTTCTGCATCAGATAGTTCTCCTCGTTCGTGCAACGCGCCGACGAGATGCCGCCAACCGCGTCGCCGCCGTGCTCGTCTTTGATGCGCTGGAGATTCTTCGCGATGTGATCGTAAGCCTCATCCCAAGTCGCCTCCTGGAAATGTCCGTTGTAACGAATCAGCGGCGTGCGCAGACGATCGCGGTGATTGTAGAACTTAAATGCATAACGTCCCTTCAAGCAGGTGTGTGCCATGTTCACTTCCGCATCCGCCGGTGCTTGAATTGAAAGAATCTCGCTGCCCTTGGTGGAGACTTCCAGATTACAGCCCACGCCGCAGTAAGTGCAAATGGTGCGAGTTTTCTTTGTAGCCTGAATCGCTTTGGACTGGAAGACATCGCTGATGGCCGAGGTCGGACAGGCTTGCGAACATGCGCCGCAGGATACGCAGGTGGAATCGTTGAACGAGGTGTCAAAGCTCTTGATGATGCGCGATTCAAAACCGCGGCCGTGCATGGAAAGGACAAACTGCCCCTGGATTTCATCGCAGGCGCGGACGCAGCGGGCGCAGTTGATGCACTTCGACAACTCCGACGTCATGTAGGGATGCGACAAGTCCTTCTTGCGATCCAGATGGTTCTTTCCGCCCGTGTAGCGAATCTGCCGCACGCCGACTTTCGCAGCCACCGTTTGCAATTCGCAGTTGCCGTTGATCTCGCAGGTCAGGCATTCCGGCGGGTGATCGGAGAGCACCAACTCCAGGATGTTCCGACGAAGTTTCTGCACCTTATGTGATTGCGTAAAAATATGCACCCCTGGTGTAATCGGCGTATGGCAGGAGGCCACCACGCGACGCGGACCGTCCGCCGCCTGCGCCACTTCCACGGAACAAACGCGGCAGGCGCCATAAGGCTCCAGCTGCGGCGCATCGCACAAGGTCGGGACGAAACCGCGCCCGAGATGACGATCCACGAACTTCAGCAGCGTATCATCGCTTTTGTATTCAAGTGGCTCGCCGTCGATGTAGGCGATGTTGGATGGAGTGCGGGCGCTCATGGTTAGGCGAGGTTTGAATTAAAATACGGCTGAAGTTCGTCCTTGAAATATTTCAGCGCATTCTTGATCGGAAGCGGCACGCCACCGCCAAGAGCGCAGAGGGAGGTGATCTCCATGGTGTCGAGCAGGTCGGTCATCAACTCCGGGTCGATGCGGTCGCCGTTGCCTTTCCCGCTGCGCGCTTTGGCGACCAGCTCCTGGCCGCGCGTGCTGCCAAGGCGGCACGGGAAGCATTTGCCGCAGCTTTCGTCCGCGGTGAACTGGAAGAGATGCTCGATGTATTCGATCATCGGGAACGATTCCGGAATGCTGACCACACCCGCGTGACCAAGAAGGAAGCCTGCGTTCTTGAACGATTCAAAATCCACGGTCAGTTCGCTGATCTTCGAAACTGGCACGATGCCACCGAGCGGACCACCAACTTGAATGGCCTTTACCGGCACTCTAAATCCGCCGCCGAGTTCGTTGACTACTTTCTCCAGCGGCGTGCCCATCGCGACTTCGTAGAGACCGGGTTTTTTAAAATTGGAATCAAGTGACACCAGCTTCGGCCCGCTGCTCTGCTCAGTGCCGGTCCTTGCGTAAGTCTTGCCGCCGAGCGTGATGATGCTGTGCAGATTCGCAAACGTTTCAACATTGTTCACTATGGTAGGCTTGCGGAACAAGCCTTCAACTGTGGGAAACGGCGGACGCACGCGCACTTCAGGGCGCTGGCCTTCGATGCTGGCGAGCAATGCGGTCTCTTCGCCACAGATGTAGGCACCGGCACCCTTGATCACCTTGAGATCGAAATCGAATCCGCTTTCGAAGATGTTCTTGCCGAGCAGTCCGGCTTTTTTCAAATCAGCAATCGCTTCACTGATGATGCGCACGGAATCAGGATACTCCGCGCGGATGTAAAGCACGCCCGTGGTTGCGCCGGCGAACCAGCCAGCGACAATCATGCCGAGCAACACCGAGTGCGGACGCTGCTCCATGAGATACTTGTCGATGTATGCACCGGGATCGCCCTCATCCGCATTGCAGACGATGTATTTCACCGCGCCTGGAACTTCGCGACAGGACTGCCATTTGAAATGGAGCGGAAACCCTGCGCCGCCCCGACCGCGCAACTTCGAGTCTTTCAATTCCACAAGAAGCGCGTCCTGCCCTTTGGCAAACAGCGCCTGCAACGGCGCGTAGTATTTCTCGATACCTGGAAATTCTGCGGTGAGCATCGGCTGAGGTAATGAGCAGCCGACCGCGTAATGATCCGAACTGTCGCCTTCACCATTCTCGCACACTGTCTTCAGTGCGGCTTCGCTCGGCCCGGAATAATTTTTCCCGTCGTGTTGAAACGCGCCGCCTTGATGGCAACGACCGAGACAGCAGATGTGGCCAATCTCCTCCTTTTTGAAATGCTTCGTCAGATCGCCGTGCAGTTTTTTTTGCGTGCCGGCCACGAGACAGGCGGAGCCGTTGCAGACGAAGACTTTTTTGCCCGCGTTGCCCTTCTTCAGAAAGTCATAAAAGGAAACCGCGCCCAGCGAAATGGCATCGCCCACCAGATGATGCTCGGCGATCTCGTGAACCGCTTCCGGCGTTTCCGCCGTTCCGGTCGCCGCGCCGGCTTCCACCATGCGGGTAAAGACATTATTTTCGAGTCCCTTGCGGAACGAGAGAGCGCTGAGGTTTTTAGACATCGTTTGGGGGCGGAAATCTTGCCAGTGAAGCTGTCCTTGATACTAAGCGCAGGGCGCACTGAAACCAATCAAAAAAATGGGACTGGAGGATCGAGCACGCATTGTTTTTGACCGGGGCAGGTAGCAGACTTAGTCTTGCCGCCCATGAGTCGCGAGGAAGAAGGAATGATCAGACAACCTGACTGCGTCGCATCCTTCTGGCAAAAGGCATTGCCTTTGTTCCTAATCGGGATGGCGAGTCTGCTGGTTTATGCCAACAGCTTTCGCGGGCCTTTTGTATTTGATGATTGTGCCGCCATCAGGGGCAATCCGACAATCTTGCAGTTGTCCTCCCTGGGAAGAATTTTCTTCCCGGAGAAAGGGGCGCTGGATCGGGGCGTCACGGTGGAAGGCCGGCCCTTGCTGAATCTGAGTTTTGCGCTCAATCACGCGGTGGGCGGGTTCGAGGTGTGGGGTTATCACGCGGTGAATCTTCTGCTGCATACGCTCGCGGCTCTGACGCTTTACGGAATCGTGCGCCGAACCATCGTGCGAGTGGATTCATCGGGGAGCCTCGGTCCCCACACCGCGCAGTGGCTGGCGCTGGTGGTGGCGCTGCTCTGGGTGGTGCACCCGCTGCAGACGGAATCGGTGACCTACATCGTGCAGCGCGCAGAGTCGCTGATGGGCTTGCTATATCTGCTCACGCTTTATTGTTTTATCCGTGGTGTGGACGGCTCACGATGGTGGGGAATTGGGTCGGTGGCGCTGTGCGCGCTGGGAATGACGGCCAAGGAGGTCATGGTGACGGCTCCAATCATGATCTTGCTTTACGACTGGATGTTCGTGGCTGATTCCATCCGGCAGATCTGGCGGGAGCGCCGGGGATTTTATCTGGCGCTGTTCTCCAGCTGGGCGCTGCTGGCGGCGTTGCTGCTGGGAACCGGCGGCTCGAATCGGGACATCTTGCAGATGATGGTTTCGTCAGCGAGCGAGCAAGAACCCTTGAAGGAAATCGTCGGTGGAATGAACTGGCTGGATTACACACTGACGCAGTTTGGCACGGTGGTTCATTATCTGCGCCTGTGTGTCTGGCCGAATCCGCTGATTTTTGATTACGGTGCTGAACCGACGCGGGGATTCTGGAACATTGCGCCAGCAGCATTGATGGTGACGCTGTTGTTTGCCGCGACGATTGCAGGCGTGTGGCGCAAGCACTGGGCCGGTTTTGCCGGGCTGTGGTTCTTTTTGATACTGGCACCGACCACCAGCGTGGTTCCAACGAACCAGACAGCGGCGGAACATCGGATGTATCTGCCGCTGGCAGCAGTGCTGATACTACTGGTGGCGGGAGGTTATGCACTCTGGTGCAGGCTGCGGGAAAAAACGATACTGAAAAGCTGGATGATGCCTGCGCTGCTGGTGACACTGATTTTAATAGGGCTAGGCGGACTGACATTGCGACGGAACACTGATTACCAATCGGAACTTTACATCTGGCAGGACACTGTCTTGAAGCGCCCCACCAATGCCAGAGCCCAAAATAATCTGGGCGGCGCCCTGCTGAAAAAAGAACTGCCGAAAGAAGCTCTCCCCCATTTCCAAACCGCCCTGGGAATCAAACCGAATTCCGCCGAAGCCCACAACAATCTGAGCGTGGCCTATCTGCAAATGGGCCAGGTGAATCAGGCGATGATTCATAGCCAGAAGGCTCTGGAACTGAAGTCAGATTTTGCCGACGCTCATAACAATCTCGGCAACTGCCTGCTGCAACTGGGCCAAGTGGATGAGGCCCTGGCCCATTGTCAGCGCGCCTTGGATCTTAAATCGGATTACGCCGAGGCTCACACTAATCTCGGCAATGCTCTTCTCCAAAAGGGAAATCTGGATGAGGCCATCACCCACTTCCAGAAATCTTTGGAGCTCAAACCAGATCATGCAGAGGCCTACACCAATCTCGGCAACGCCTACCGTAATAAAAATCAACTGGACCTGGCTGTCGCCAGCCACTTGAAGGCTCTGGAATACAAACCGAATTACGCGGAAGCTCATAACAACCTCGGCAATGTTTATCTGCAAAAGGAACAGTTGGATGAAGCACTCGCGCAATATATGAAGGCTCTGGAACTGAAGCCGGAATACGCAGATGCGCACTACAACTTCGGCAGCGCCCTGCTGCAAACAGGCCGGGTGGATGAAGCGATTGTTCAATTCCAAAAAGTCTTGGAACTCAAACCAGATTTGGTTGCCGCTCACGCCAATCTTGGCAAGTCCCTCATGCATGTTGGGAAAGTCGATGAGGCGCAGGTCTGTTTGCGCCGGGCCTTGGAGCTTGATGCAAATTTGCCTGAGGCCCGTTATGAACTTGGCAATGCTGCCCTGCAAAAGGGACGAGCAGAAGAGGCGCTAATCGAATACAAAAAAGCCCTGGAGCTCAATCCAGAATACTCGTCGGCGCATCTGAACCTCGGTATCATTCTGCTTCAAAAAGGACAGGTGGATGAGGCCATGACCCATTACGAACTCGCCATCAAATCCAACCCCACGGAAATAGGCGCACTGAACAATCTGGCTTGGATCATGGCGACCAATCCTGAATCATCGCGGCGACACGGTGCGCGGGCGCTCGAATTAGCCCAGCAAGCCAGTCAACTTTCCGGCGACAATCATCCCATCGTTCTCCACACCCTGGCCGCTGCCTATGCTGAATGCGGTCGCTTTGCCGAAGCTGATGATGTCGCCGGGCGCGCCCTGTCACAGGCCATCTCCCAAGGCAACAATGGACTGGCTGAAGCCATCCGAAATGCGCGCATCCTTTATCAGACACAGAAACCCATGCGCGATATCCGGCCCGCCACACCCTAGGTGAATTCCATTCCGCCCCTTTCAATTGCGCGAGCTTGACCTCCAGCTCGCGTCGTGGTTGAATGATCTCATGAAAACCACCCAGCTGCTGGTATTCATCCTTTTAAGCACGACGAATTTGTGCGCTGCGGACGGTGACAATCAGAAGCCGTTCGATCTGACGACATTGCTCGGCCAGACCTACCAGCACTGTCGCATCATCAAGGCCACGCCGGAGGCCATTACCATTTCCCACGATACTGGCGTGGCTAAAATCCCGTTCGAGAATTTGAACGACGATTGGAAAACGCGCTTCAATTACAGTCCTGAAAAGGCACAGGCGTTCCAAAAAGCAGAAGCCGCTCGACTCACGCAGGCTGAGGAGATGCGGCGCGAGCTGCAGAAAGAAAAAGAAAAACAACTGACAAAACAAATCAGCGATGCGGCTGCTGCGGAAAACCGGCGCTGGCAGAAACTTGAGGAAGCCCTCGCCTGGCAGTTCGTGGATGCAGCCGCAGCCACAGCGGTAGCAGCAGTCGCTCAGCCCGGACTGATGCTCCCCCAGCCGGGCGATCCCGCGCCATATTTTGATGCCGGTCTGATCGCGTCGAGATCACCGGTTGTCAGAAGCGCGGTCCCCGCGGTGCCCGCAAGCACGGAAGCACTGGTTCCTGCCACCACGCCCATCACGCAAATTTACACGCCCAGCAACAATGGCGGCCAGCGCTACATCATCAATCAAGGTTCGGTCTTTACACCAGGCGACGGCTCCCTCTACTACGTAAATCCAGGCTACCCATATCCCGGTTACATCACGCCTGTTTACACCAACCCGCCAATTATTATCTGCCCGCCCCAACACGTGAGACCGAGCTACCCGATCACACCTAGACCGGTGACCAGAAGTTCCAGCTCGACCGTCCGGGTCGGGCCTTGAATCTGCGGATCAGCGCAGAACTTCGCCCGGCTTGAAGAAGCGTTTGATCTCGGCTTCGGCAGCGTCGGTTGAATCGCTGGCGTGCGCCACGTTAATCATCATGTCCACGCCATGATCGCCGCGGATCGTTCCCTTTTCAGC
>JAIOQF010000353.1 GCA_021413535.1 Verrucomicrobiota bacterium | reverse complement strand
CCGATGAGTGACAAGGACGCGCTGAAGCGGAATCAACCATTAGAGCGCCTTACTTCGGTCGAAAAGAGTTCCCAAGTGTTTCGCAATCGGTTTATTGAAGGCAAAGATGCAGAGATTGCCAAGATTCTCTGGAACTACTTTACCGCCGTCTCGCAACGATGGCCGAAAGCTTGGATATCGGGAGAACGCGGCATGGTTTTGGCCCGAACAACGGGATTTGCTGCATTGATGAGGTTTCTTCCTGATCTGATTATGTCACTCGATAGTTTCACTCGAATGCCTGAAACGGCTGAGTTTCCCGTCGGCTGAGGCGAGCGGCAGTCAAGCGACGCAAAGTTATAGACGAAAAGGCATTTGCGCATGATGAAATCGAATCCGCCTTGACGGATGGCTGGAGAATCCAAAAGAATGGTCGAAAGAAAAAGCCCAAGCTTCTGAACGCGTATATTCAATTACTTGCCTCACTCATCAAATACTGGGAAGCAAATACGGCTTCTGACGCTAAGCAAATGGAACCCGAGGAATTGATCGGTGAAATTGAGGAGTTCATGTCACCGCTCGTGGAATTTCTCGAAACGGCTGACGACAAGCAATTAGAAACTACTTTCCGTGTGCCGTTTGGTTCTGGTGGCCCACCGGAATACTATTACCGTTTGTGCACGAAAATAAAATCCAAGGTAGCTGATTTTGAACCCGATGGACTCGCAGATTGGGAACAATGCAGAGCCGCCGCACAGTCGCAACGCAGACAGCAGCACGCACACCCTCGATCAACTCCAAGCCATGCTCACCTCCAACAATCTTCAGGAAACGCCGCCGCACGAAATGTCGGAGATGGTGCGCATCGGCCTCGAAGCCGGACGCGTCGCCACGGAGAAGATGCTCGACTACTACAATCGCATGGGTATCAAGGTGACGCCGCAGATGACGCTGGCTCCTGAAAAGACGAAGCGGACGCGACGCGGAGCCGTCTAATGCGCCGACAAACGGCCGTGGGAGTTGCGTTTCTTCTTCCCCACGGAGCCGTTCGCGAGAAAGAAAAGAACTTCTCTCTTCCGAAGATTTCGAGGGGCCAAGCAAGGCAAAGCCTAGGCCATCATGGCGCCAACGTTTTCCCTCGAGGACGGCACGCTGAAGGGCACGGCGATGCGATTCGATTCACCGGGGGTTCGGTGTGGAAAGGAGCGCGGACACTCTTGTCCGATTTCGTATTATTCGCGGCGCAGCCGCCTGATTGCTTAGTAGCGGACAAGAGTGTCCGCGCTCCCTTTGTCCTCTTGTGACACGGGGAGGGAAGGTTCGGGGTCGGTTCACGGTAATTCTTCCGACCAGTCCCGAGCTTTCTGGTCATGAGCGGGGAATTGTTTTTCCCGGACAGCCGTCTCCAGTCGCACGATTGCTAATCCTTCCTTCCAGTTGGGAGACTTCGACATGCCGATGACAGCAGGTGATGCTTCCCAGCCGCCGGTAAGGGTGCAGACGATGTTTAATTCACGATTCCAACTTGAGAAGACCGGCCCGAACGTAAGCTGGGACGTAACCTGATAAAGTCGTTCTATTGAGGCCGGAAATTGCCGCAGTGACTGATGCGTTTTCCCAAGCGCAGCAACGCAGGCGGGTTCGATCTCCTTGGGGACGATGGAAATCACATTCACACCACACCGATGAGCCGGGCATTCATAAAGGAAGACATAGAAATTCCGGAGCGTTCCAACCGCCGGAGGTCGGCCTCCGGATTGCCTCCGGGAGCGCTCAATTATATGACCGCAGACGGAGCGCGGCGGTTGCGGTTGCGACTCGATGACTTCATAAACGGCGGGAAGGAAGGCCCGGAGATTTCGCGACTGGCGCAAACGCTCGAGTCGGCCACGATCGTGGAGCCGGAAGCGGAGCCCGGGACCATTGTATTCGGGGCGGCGGTCACCTTGCAAAACGCCGCTGGCGAAATGGAGACGCTTCGAATCGTGGGCGTGGACGAAGTGGATCTGGAGCCTGGCAATGTGAGCTGGGTGTCGGCGATTGGGAGAGTCTTGCTCGGTGCGAAACTAGGGCAGCGCGTAAATTTGGCGGAGGAAAAGGAATCGTTATGGACGGTAGTAAAGGCGGCATAAGGCAGACGGAACACCCGGCAATCGCCGAAGGAAACGGATGGGGATGGGCATTTCCATTTTTCGTCTGCATGAACTTGGTCACCTTTCAGCCGCGCAACTTCCAGCGACCGCGTCCTGCTCCACAACATCGTCATCGACTCCGCCACGCAGGCCGTCGCCTGTGTGGCCCTGCGCGTGAGACTGGGCGGGCATGGAACGGAATGCTAAAGGGCACGCAGTGTATGCAGGCGCACCGCCCTCAGTGGATGGGTGAACTGTCGTAAACCAGAACCCGGTCCCAGAATGTTTTGCAGTTGTCGATGAACCGCTGGTGTTGTTCGCACTTCTTTTGGTAGTGCTCGTGGTCTTCGAGATTTTTGAAATGCAGCGTCAGCGAGTAATCAAAGGAATGATCGATGACCGGCCTGCTTTCGGTTGGCGCCGGTTTGCCGACGAAGCCGTGGACCAGATAGCTGATTTCCTTCAGACGGATGATTTCACTTTCAAAGGCGGCTCTTTGAGCCTGCGTGAGATCTTTTTTGAGCCAGAAAAATACGGTGTGGATCATGATGCAGCCGGGTTGATTTCGATGGTGAATTTCAAGCGCGATGGGAGTCTGGCAAAGTGTTTTTCTGCGATGAAGGCCGAATCAAGATCGCTAAAGCGTGGCGAGGCTGACGTAGTCAGGCTTGTCTCCAGCATCGCGATAGAGATGGGATTTGATCACTCTTCCCTGATAAAGGAGAAACGCGCCGGGCAGCTGGAGGGGATCGCCTTTGATTCTCCCCGGCCGATGTCCGGAGAGAAGGGACTTCATATAGGCCCACAACACCTTGGGGCCGATGAGTTGCAGCAGTCTGCCGTGGCGCAGTCCCAGCCCTTTGTAGAGCGCGCGCTGGGGATCGGCCACTGACGCGAGCGCGGAAAGGCCGTAGCGCGCGGCGAAGGCGGCGAAATCATCCGCGGAAGTCCTGTGCCCCACGACGATGCGAGTGCCGACGGCCTCGATGCGGTCCCGCAGCCGTGCGATGTCCGACATGACGTTGCGGCAGAAAGGGCAACCTTCATGGCGCAGCAGCACCAGGAGCACCGGCGATTTTTCCGTGAGCGCGGCCAGTGTCTCGCCCGTGCTGGTCCGCGTTCGTGCGAGGAGTTCCGGATCCATGGGGGCTGCATCCATGCTACCATGCTAGTGCGTCCCACGGTCTCGCACCATCGGATTTCTCCGGGCATGATGCTTCGTATTCAAAGGAGCGCGGACACTCCTGTCCGCTTTCGAGTTCTTCGCGGCGCAGCCGCCTAGTTTCTAAGTTGCGGACAAGAGTGTCCGCGCTCCCTTGCATTTCCTAAGCTTGCTGGGTTACTAACTCCATGATCCGCATACTGCTCCCGCTCCTCGCGACCACGTCGCTCTTGTTCGCTGAATCCATCGTGGATGTTTGGCCCGAGGGCAAGATGCCGGGCAAGGGGGCCAATGAGTCCGAAGCAAGAGTGAAAAAGAACGATGGCTTTCATCGCATCAGCAACGTCAGTCGGCCGACGCTGACCTTCTTCCCCTCGCCCGCCAAGGACGGCAAGCCCGCGCCAGTGATGATCGTCTGTCCGGGCGGTGGCTACAGTTATGTGGTGGTGGACAAGGAAGGCTCAGAGATCGCCGCGTGGCTCAACAAGAACGGGATCAGCGCACTGGTGCTGAAGTATCGCACGCCGAACAACCGCGAAGGTGCCTTGATGGACGTGCAACGGGCACTGAGCCTCACGCGAGCGCACGCGACGGAGTGGAACGTTGATCCGAAGAGTGTCGGCGTCATCGGCTTCTCGGCCGGGGGCAACCTTGCCGCCAAGGCAAGCACACAGTTCGAGGCCCGCAGTTACCCGGCGGTCGATGCAGTGGATCAGCAAAGTTGCCGGCCCGATTTTGCCGTGCTGGTGTATCCCGCGTATCTCAGTGACAAGACCGGCCAAATCTCGCCCGACCTCAACCTGAAGGCCGCGATCCCGCCCACACTCATCATTCACAATGAAGACGACAAAGTCTTTGTCGCCGGCAGCAAAATTTACCACGCCGCACTCAACGAGGCGAAGATCGCCCACGAGTTCAAGCTCTATACCTCCGGCGGCCACGGCTACGCACTGCACTGTGCAGGCGAAGCCAAAGCCTGGCCCGACGATGCCCTGAAGTGGCTGCAACAGATCGGGATGCGCTGAAACGGCGCGGGGGTTTCTACGTAATGGAAAGGAGCGCGGTCAATCATGAGCGCTCTCGATTAATATCAGGCGGTTTTGCCGCGAAGCATTCGAAAGCGGACAGGAGTGTCCGCGCTCCCCTACTCACCCATCGAAAAACGCCCCGAACCTGCATGAGGTCCGGAGCGTGCTATCAAGCTCTAGCGATGATCAGGCGAGATCGAATCGATCCAAGTTCATGACCTTGGTCCACGCGGCAACGAAGTCTTTGACGAACTTCTTCTGCGAGTCCGTGGTGCCATAAACTTCAGCCAGAGCGCGAAGTTGGGAGTTGGAACCGAAGACCAGATCGACCCGGGTGGCGGTCCACTTGGATGCGCCGGTCTTGCGATCGACGCCCGCGAAGGCGTTTCCACAGGGCGAGACCGATTTCCACTCCGTGCTCATGTCGAGCAAGTTCACGAAGAAGTCGTTGGTCAGGGTTTCAGGGCGATTCGTGAAGACACCTTGCTGCGCGCCGTCGGCATTGGTGTTCAAGACGCGCATGCCGCCAACGAGCACCGTCATTTCCGGTGCGGTGAGCGTGAGCAGCTGCGCCTTATCAATGAGCAGCTCTTCAGCGGAGACGCTGTATTTGCCTTTGAGGTAATTGCGGAAGCCGTCGGCGATGGGTTCGAGCACAGCGAAGGATTCGACATCGGTCTGTTGCTGCGAAGCGTCCATGCGTCCCGGTGTAAAGGGCACCTCCAAGGAGTGGCCGGCCTTTTTCGCGGCCTGCTCAATGCCGACGCAGCCGCCCAGCACGATAAGGTCCGCCAACGAGACTTTCTTTCCGCCTTTGGCCGACTTATTGAACGTGCTCTGAATATCACCAAGCGTCTTGAGCACCTTCGCGAGTTGTTTCGGCTGGTTGACCTGCCAGTCTTTCTGTGGAGCAAGGCGAATGCGCGCGCCGTTCGCGCCGCCGCGTTTATCAGAGCCGCGGAACATGGATGCCGAGGCCCAGGCAGTGGAAACCAGCTGCGAGATGGTCAGGCCCGATGCGGCGATCTTCTCCTTCAGGGAGTCGATCTTTTTATCGCCGATCAATTTATGATTCACTGCGGGGATGGGGTCTTGCCAGATGAGTTCCTCTTTCGGGACTTCCGGTCCGAGATAACGCGCGCGTGGCCCCATGTCGCGGTGCGTGAGCTTGAACCACGCACGGGCAAAGGCGTCGGCGAACTGCTTTGGGTTCTTCAGGAAGCGGCGCGAAATCTTTTCATAGGCCGGATCAAAGCGCAGGGCGAGGTCGGTGGTGAGCATGGACGGCGCGATCTTCTTCGATGCGTCATGCGCATGCGGCACGGTGCCATTGCCTGCGCCATTTTTTGGGGTCCACTGCTGCGCCCCTGCAGGGCTTTTGGTCAGCTCCCATTCGAAGCCGAACAGGTTCTCAAAGAAACTGTTGCTCCACTTTGTCGGCGTATTGCTCCAGGTGACTTCCAGACCGCTGGTGATGGCATCGCCACCTTTGCCCGTGCCGAAACTGCTTCTCCAGCCGAGACCTTGCTCTTCGAGCGGTGCGGCTTCCGGGTCGAGCCCCACATGAGACGCCGGGCCGGCGCCGTGTGTTTTACCGAAGCTGTGGCCACCCGCAATGAGCGCCACCGTTTCTTCGTCATTCATTGCCATGCGGGCAAAGGTATCGCGGATGTCCTTCGCTGACTTGATGGGATCGGGGTTACCATCAGGACCCTCGGGATTGACGTAGATCAGGCCCATCTGAACGGCAGCAAGCGGGTTCTCGAGATCACGCGAGTGCTCCACTTTGCTGGCATCGTCCGTGACGAGGGCAGTGTGATCTTTTTCAGTGCCAGGTGAACCTTTGGAATAGCGGATGTCGCCACCCAGCCACTTCGTCTCGCGGCCCCAATAGACATCATGATCCGGCTCCCAGGTGTCCTCACGTCCACCACCGAAACCGAAGGTTTTGAAGCCCATCGTTTCGAGCGCGACGTTCCCGGTGAGAATCATCAGGTCGGCCCAGGAAATTTTGCGGCCATACTTCTGCTTGATCGGCCAGAGCAGGCGACGCGCCTTGTCCAGGCTGACATTGTCCGGCCAACTGTTGAGAGGCGCGAAGCGCTGCTGTCCCCTGCCACCACCGCCACGACCGTCACCGGTGCGATAGGTGCCGGCGCTGTGCCAAGCCATGCGGACGAACAGACCACCATAGTGGCCGAAGTCCGCTGGCCACCAGTCCTGCGAGTCAGTCATCAGCGCCGCGAGATCTTTTTTCAGTGCCGCATAGTCGAGACTCTTAAACTCCTTGGCGTAATCGAAGTCCTTCCCCATCGGATCGGACTTGGCAGAATGCTGATGCAGGAGCTCGACTTTCAATTGGTTCGGCCACCAGTCTTGGTTAGTGGTGCCGCCTCCGGCGACGTGATGAAATGGGCACTTGGCTTCGGTAGTCATATGTTTTCTTTTTTGATGGATTGAAAGTAGGCGATTGTTCGGTCTTCAACATACGCGGATGGGCGCAAGTTGGTAACCGATTCATTGCTCAAATTTTGCCTTTCATCCATCTGCGCTTGCGCCGCTTCACCCCCGGGATTTGTCGTGCACGAAATGGAAACCCTGGTTCCACACATGGCTAACAAGAAATTATAGTCTTGCTGTTCCCGTTTTTAATTATTAAAATCCGCGCCATTAACCCATGAATATTCCAAAATATCGTTTCGTGCTCGGCACTTTGGCCCTCCTCACCGTCACCGCGTTTGCGGCAGTCGTCTTCCAGGTTCGCGGCAATCTTGCAGGCACCGTCTCGTTCACACCAATCAACCCCACGCAAGCACGGCTCGCGGTCAATCTCGGCGGCCAACTCAGCCATCTCGGAAAAACACGCACGGTGTTCGAGACCGTCGCGGATTTTTCAGGACCGGTGCCTGTAGCCGTGAGTTCGAACGTGGGTGTGATCACCGCCGCCAACGGCGACCGCATCCTATTCACGCAGCGGTGGAAAGCAGCCCCGCTAGGCGGCAATCGCTATGACGTCACAGCCATCGTGCAGGTCGCAGGCGGGACAGGTCGTTTCATGGGCGTCACCGGTAACGGCACCTATCGTGCCAAACTGGACCTGAACACAGGCACGGCCATCGCTGAGATTGACGGAGGACTGATTCGGTAGTGGCAGCGAATAGGAGTGAACAGCTTTGAAAGAGCTGATTACTTCGCGGCCAAACGCAGCGAATTCATGAACGCCTGGACCGCTGGTGTGGCGGGCCCGGTGCGCACGACAAAACCGAGATTGATGGCAGGCGCTGGCGGAATCACCGGAATGTATTTCACGCGAGTCGCGGCGATGGTCACAAAGGTTGGCGGCGCAAGGGCCACCCCCTGCCCCGATTGGACAGCGGCGATCATGCTGGAGGAACTGTCCACTTGCGCGGCGAGGCGCGGTTTGATCCGGGCTTTTTTGACCACGATATCCAGCCAGTGATGATAATCGGAATAGCCTTTGCGAATGAACGCCACGAACGGCTGACTCAAGCTTTCTTCCAAGGTCACGCTCCGGCGGCGGGCAAATGGATGATCAACCGCCACAACCAGACCGACGGACATTTCCTGCAACAGTTCAAAGACGAGTCGTCCGCCTTTCTTCAACGGAGGCTTCACCAGCACCGCGAGGTCAATCTCTCGCGCAGTCAGGCTTTGTAACATTTCATCCGTGGAAAGATCCTGCAAGGCGACCTGTATTTTGGGTGCGACCTTGCGAAACAGCTTCATCGCGCGCGGCAAGAGTTCAACGGTCGGCGCAGGCGCGTAACCGATACGGAGCTCGCCGGCACCCTGACCGGACAACGCACGCACGCGAAGTGTAGCTTCATTGACGCGCTGCAATACATCGCGGGCATCCTTGAGAAATATTTTCCCGACGGCAGTGAGTTGAATCTGCTTGTTGCCACGATCAAACAACAGCACGCCGAGTTCATCCTCCAGGTCGCGGATCTGGCGGCTTAGCGGAGGTTGCGAGATGTGCAATTGTTCCGCCGCGCGCGTGATATTCCGCGCTGCGGCGACGGCCATGAAATAACGGAGATGTCGCAGTTCCATGGCCGACATCATACCCAAAAGGTATGCGTTGCCAACTAACATGATATTTCACTCCGCAACTCGGGAGACATAGAATGGGTCCGCAATCCAAAACAAAACACACCCTGAAAACAATCATCATCCCTAAATCTGATGCGCCTGTCATGCGAGCCTACGGCGACGAATTACAATTCCATCTCGGCACGGCCCAGAACGGCATCTGCACGATGTTCACCGACACCACCCCGCCGGGCGGCGGTCCACCTCCGCACTTTCACGTCGCTGAAGACGAATGGTGGTTCGTGCTGGAAGGTCAGGTGGAATTCTTTAACGGCGAGAACTGGACACGGGTTGCCCCCGGCGGCGCGGTATTCATGCCGAAGCATTCGCTCCATACCTTCCGCAATGCTGGCGAACGGCCATCAAGACAAATCACCCTTACGGCTCCAGCGGGTTTCGAAACGTTCTTTAAAGAATCCGCGGCCTTGTTCGAAGACGACAGTGCGCCCGATCTTCAACGCATCCGCGAAGTCGGTGCTGCTGGTGGAATCTATTTCCCGACGTTGGCACCGGAAGATGCGACGAAACGCGGTCAGCCGGTGCTGCGGCCAGTGATGACTCAACCCGAACAAGCTCGCGTGCTCCGCGCGTTTGGCGAGGAAGTCAGGGTGTTGCTCGACGGCCAGCAAACCGGAGGACTGTTCACAGCATTCGTCGAGGTCACACCACCGGACGGCGGACCGCCCCCGCACTTTCACGAACGTGAGGACGAATGGTTTTACGTTCTGGATGGCTGCGTCAGTTTTTTGGCGGAAGGCAAATGGACGGACGCGCATCCCGGCGACGTCGTCTTCGCCCCGCGCCAGTCTGTCCACACGTTCAAGAACAACACGGACAGTCCCACGCGGATGTTAATCCACACCTCGCCGTCGGGCTTTGAAAATTTCTTTGCCGAGGCCGCCAAGGAATTCGCCAAGCCAGGCGGGCCGGATATGAACCGCGCGGTAACGATCGCGAGTGAACACGGCATTCATTTCGTCCAGCCATGAAAACATCCTGTCGCCACAAAAAGATTTGGTGACGCCAACCACGTTTTTGCAATCCTATTTCCATGAACAGCACATTACCTCCCACGCTCATTGAACGTGTGCTCAGCAAGTTGGGCTTCAGCGCCCAACCGGAACCGACCTTGGAAAATCTGCGGCGCATTTACGCGTCCTGGTGCCAGCGCGTGCCGTTCGACAATGTCCGCAAGCTCATCCATGCGCGTTCCGGCAGCACGGCGCCGTTCCCGGGAAATACAGCGGAAGATTTCCTGGAAGCATGGTTGAAGCACGGCACCGGCGGCACGTGTTGGGCTGGCGCGGGTGCGTTTCAGGCGCTACTGCTTTCGTTCAGTTTCACCGCAGTGCGCGGCATCGGCACGATGCTGGTAGCTCCCGATCTGCCGCCGAATCACGGCACGGTGCGCGTGACGTTTGGCCCGGAAGAATATCTGGTGGATTGCTCCGTGTTGCACGGCGAACCTTTGCGACTGGCCGAACACGAGGACACCGAAGTGAAGCATCCGGCATGGGGCGTGCGCTGTATCCGTCGCGCCGGTAAATCGCATATCGTATGGCGACCATTGCATAAGCTGGACGGTTTTGAATGCCGGCTGGAAAGTTTTGGTGCCACTCGGGAAGACTACGCGAATTATTACGAGAAGACTCGCGGTTGGAGTCCATTCAACTATGAACTGAGCGTGCGCTTGAACCAAGACGATCGCGTGATCGGCGCGGCCTTCGGCAAGGCTGTTTCATTGGAGACAGACGGAACCACGCGTGAACGCCGCATCCAGCAGTCGGAACGAGCGCGATTGCTCATCGAAGACATTGGTTTGAGCGAGGAAATCGTGAGCCAGTTGCCCGCAGATGTTCCCACTCCGCCCCCGCCGGGTTCCAAGACGGCAAAAGCGGCAGAAGATTGAATCCCAGGCTTTCTTGATGATGATCTTCGCGGCTTCGCCGCCTATCGATTCAAATTGCAGACAGGAGTGTCCACGCTCCCTTCTCTACCACGTTTACCACTGGCTTGTCCCGGCCACACGACCACGATTGACCATTGATGATGCCTCGCTCAGATTGCGGAATCTTGCCCGACGATCAGGCAACACTCCCTTACCCTCACTCGATATGAATGCAGAATCGAACCCGCCCGCTCCCCAGGTCAAACCGCTGCGGATTTGGCCCGCCTTGATCCTCGCGGCCATCATAGTGCTCTGCCGCTATGTGCCGCGCTTCATCGAAGGGGCAAGCAGTCAGTATTGGTTCGTGCCCATTTTCTTCCCGATGGTGGCCAGTGCTCTGATGCTGATCTGGTGGCTGGTAGGGAGTCGAGCCACGGGTCGCGAGAAACTCATGGGCTTCTTCGGATTCAACGCGGCTGTG
>JAIOQF010000018.1 GCA_021413535.1 Verrucomicrobiota bacterium | reverse complement strand
CTGTTTGCAGATTGTAGGTGGACGGATCGTTTTCACATCAAGAGTTGGACACGCGCCAGGCGATTAACGCTCCGCACAAATCTCCCAGCGCGCAGCCGACGGATTTGAAGAGAGTGATTTCCTCGTTGTTCTGTCGCGCGGGCACACGGCCGCGGCAGAGGTCGGACAATTCACCCGCCACTTGATCCGTCGAGTAAACCCCTTCGCTCACTGGCAGGAGGATCTCGCCGGCTTCCTTGAAACAATTGACCCGTGTGTCCACGAAGACGCGGGACATCGTCACCATGGCGGTGTCGCACTCGCGCTTGGTGGCGTGATGGTTGCCAAGGAAATCCGTGTGAGTGCCCGGTTTGATCCATTCGCCGCGCACGAGGATTTCAGTGCTGCCAGTGGCGCAAACGACGATGTCCGCCAGTCCGCAGGCGGCAGGCAGATCCGTCGCCACCTCAAACTTCAAGGTCGGTATTTCCCGAGCCATTGTTTCGATTAGAGCCGCGGACTTGTCCTTAGAGCGGCCCCAGACGATCACTTGTTTCAACGGCCTCACACTGGAGTGGGCGCGGATGAGGAACGGCGCCAGTTTTCCGGTTCCTAAGAGAAGCAGCGTTTCCGAATCCGGGCGGGACAGGAACCGCGACGCCAGCGCCGAAACGCCAGCCGTCCGCCAACAGGTGACGCTCACGCCGTCCACCAGTGCCAGCGGTGCGCCGCAGTTTCGGTCGAACAAAAGAATCTGCGAATACAAGGTGCGGTTCGGAGCTTGGTTTCCCGGGAAATACGTGAAGGCCTTCAGCGCGATCACCTGGTCGTTCCACGATGGCAGCATTGCGAAGGCGTCGTGGCTGCCGGACGCCTCGTCCAGCAGCATCACCTGCCTGGGCGGCATGGTGTAGGATCCTGCGAACGATTCGTGCAGGGAGTCGATGAAGTCCGGATAGTGCAGCGCGGCATGAACCTGGTCGGCGGTGATTGTTTTCATGGTGATGGTCTTTCCCGGCGCAGCGTGCCCGATGTCTGGCCGATGCCAAGCGGATAAAGGGTTCGCCATGGCGGCATGTGACTGATTACAAAACTCTTCGACAGCAAAGCAGGGCGAAAAGCACTTCGTGCTTGTTCTGTCTACTCCATGCAGGCGTCTTCTGCGCTGCTCCAGCTTCGCGGTAAGCTGGAAAAGAATTTCTGAGGATGGCCGAAATCAAGGCCAAGCTGGAATGAATTCCGCTCAGGGTGGGGTTACTACCCATGAAAATGCGCTTGGCCTTTGCCAACTTTCGCGCCATGTTCCCTGCCGCACAAATTGACGATGAACGCCACTCTCCCTTTTAGGGCCAACGCCGACCTGCTTGAAGAAAAATACGCCGCCTGGAAAGGCGATCCTCGGAGTGTGGAAACGACATGGGCCTCGTTCTTCGAGGGTTTTGAACTGGGCATGGCGCAACGCGCTGCTTCCGTTCCAGTAAACAAGGAAAGCGGCACCCAATTATCTGAGGCTGCGATCAACTTTCGGGGCAAGGTTACCAACGCGATTCTCGATTTCCGCCGCAACGGACACACGGCGGCCTGGCTCAATCCCTTGAGCAAGTCACCACCGGAACAGCCATCGCTCACACTGGCCGGGCTCGGTTTTACTGAAGCGGATTTGGATGAGGAAGCGCTGACTCAATTCCATGCGCACGGCCGGCCGACTAAGTTGCGCCTGATGCTGGAGGAACTGCGGCGCACCTATTGCGACCGGATTGGTTTTGAGTTCATGCACATTCACAATCGCGAAGTGCGCGCATGGATTCGTGAGCGGATCGAGGCTCGTCTGCAAGAGGCGGCGCCATCTGCGGAGAGGCAATCAAAAGTGCTGCGCTGGCTGCTGGAGGCGGAGACGTTCGAGAGATTTCTTCACAAGCGTTACGTTGGGCAGAAGCGCTTCTCACTGGAGGGCGGCGAGTCGGTCATGGTGGCGCTGGAAACAATTTTGGAGAATCTTCCGGCGCTGGGCGGTCAGGAAATTTGCATGGGCATGTCTCATCGCGGCAGGCTCAGTGTGCTGGCGAATTTCCTAAAGAAACCGCTGAAAATTTTGTTCTATGAGTTTTCGGAAAACTATGTGCCGAACATGGTGGCAGGAGATGGTGATGTGAAATATCACCTCGGTTTCGTCAGCACCCGCCGTGCGAAAACGGGTGAGGAATTGCGCATCGATCTCGCGGCCAATCCGAGCCATCTCGAGGCTGTCGATCCGGTGGTGGAAGGCAAGGCCCGGGCGAGGCAGCGCATGCTGGAGGACACTGTGGATCGCAAGAAAGTGATCCCGCTTCTGCTGCATGGAGATGCGGCGTTCGCAGGGCAGGGGATCGTCGCGGAGGTGTTGAACCTCTCGCAGCTACCTGGCTACCGCACCGGCGGCACCATCCATATCATCATCAATAATCAGATCGGTTTCACCACCTCACCGGCCGATGCGCGCTCATCAGACTATTGCACGGATGTTGCGAAAATGATCGAAGCTCCGGTGATCCACGTGAACGGCGATTCGCCGATGGACGTGGCTTTCGCGGCGCAACTGGCGCTGGAGTTTCGCCAAAAATTCGCGCGTGATGTGGTGATCGACATCGTGTGCTACCGACGACACGGGCACAATGAAACGGATGAGCCGGGCTTCACCCAGCCGAACATGGCGCGCTCGATCGCTGAGCTCCCCAGCACGGCGACATTGTTCCGCCAGCGGCTCATCGATGACGGGGCGCTCACGACAGAAGGGGCGGATGCGTTGCAGAAAGAACTCGATGACGCGCTGGAGCAGGGATTTAACGAACTGGTTGAAGAAGAAAAACGCAAAGGCAGCAATCCCTTTGAAGGCAGCACGGCGCAGCCGCAGCCGCGTTACACGCATGATCCGGTGCCTACAGGAGTTGAAGTGGAAAAACTACGCGCGTTGGGATTGAAGCTGGTGGATCCGCCGGCGGATTTCAAATTGCATCCGACGATCGGTAAACGCTTTCTGGCCGCGCGGAAGAAGTCGCTGGAATCAGGCGCGGGTTTTGACTGGGCTCATGCCGAGGCGCTGGCATTTGGCACGCTGCTTAGTGAAAATCACGGGGTGCGATTGAGCGGACAGGATGTTCGGCGCGGCACCTTTTCTCAGCGGCATTGCGTGCTTTATGACAATGCAACGCGCGAGCGATATATTCCCTTGGAGAACATTTCGCCGGAGCAGGGATCTTTTCGCGTTTACAACTCCCTGCTGAGCGAGGCGGCGGTGCTGGGCTTCGACTACGGATATTCGCTGCTGGCGCCAAATGTTTTGATCTGCTGGGAAGCGCAGTTTGGGGATTTTGCCAATGGTGCGCAGGTGATCATCGACCAGTTCATCGCCAGTGCGGAGAGCAAATGGCAGCAGCCGAGCGGCATCACGCTGCTCTTGCCGCACGGATTTGAGGGACAGGGACCGGAGCACAGCAGCGCGCGGCTGGAAAGATTTCTTCAGCTCTGCGCTGGCGGATCGATGCAGGTCGCGAACCTGACCACGCCCGCGCAGTATTTCCATATATTACGCCGACAGATGAAAAGACCGTTCCGGAAGTCTTTGGTGCTGATGACGCCCAAAAGTCTTTTGCGGCATCCGCTAGCGGTGAGCAAACTGGAGGATATGGGCGAGGGCAGCTGCTTCCGTGAAATTCTTGATGATGAATTGCTGGTGAGTGATCCGAAGCGAGTGACGCGGCTTATTTTCTGCAGCGGTAAAGTTTATTATGACCTGATCGATTTCCGGAAGCAAAATGACATCAAGTCCGCGGCGATCATCCGCATCGAGCAGCTGCATCCGCTGCACACC
>JAIOQF010000357.1 GCA_021413535.1 Verrucomicrobiota bacterium | reverse complement strand
CGGCGATCTCCTTGGCGTTCGGTTCGCCATCGCCGCTGAGCAGCTTGGAAGTCCTGAGCATCAATTTCAGATCGAATTCCACTACCGCACCGAAATCAGTGGCATTGTCCGGCTTGATGGTCATCTGGCCGGCGTGGAGTGTGATGAATTTTGTTGGGTCGTTGTTGAAATACAAATCCACGGTGCCTTCGATGCACATGACTTTTAATGGGGGTCCTAATTCGAACACGACCGTGCCACCGGTCACGGCGGCGGTCACGGCAGCGGTGCGCACCTTGGCATCGCGTAGTTTTTCCGGCACCTCAAACAACAGCACGCCTTTGTCGAGATCGATGGTGTGGCCTTGGCCGCGGATGGTGAATCGCGAGTTGGCTCCGAGGCGGGTGAGGGAGTTGTCCGGGAATTTAAGTTCCGCGCGCGAGCTGGGGCCGGTGGCCACAGAGGAGACGGCGTTGACATTGTCTCCCACGCTGGCGGTGCGGGGTGCGGCGTTTTCCTTGAGGATTTTTACATCCTTCTCCAAGCGGGTGACTTTTGCTTCCGTGAAGCTGGCCGCTGATAGAGTGGCAGTCGTGAGACACAGTGCGGTGATCGCAGACAGAGTGATCAGGAGTTTCGCGTTCATCATGTTGGCGGGGTTGGCAGTTTAGAATTTCATTCGCACGCTCACCGCAGGCCCGGCAAGCTGAACGTTGTAGTTGAAAGCCTCCTTGTTGGATTCGTTCAAAGTGTAATTCCAGGACGCGGCCAGTTCGATCCACTCGCGCGGGCGGTAGGTGAGTGATGCTCCGAAGTTGTTGCCCCAGTCGACCCGGCCGTCGAAGTTTTGATAATCGTAACAGATCAGCCGGTAGTTAAGAGAGAGGATCATGGTGTGCTTGATCTTGTAGTTCCAGCCGATGGCAGCGGAATATTCGTTCCGCTGGAGTTCACTGGGCGAGGCATCGAGCGAGAGAGAGGCCAGCAGGCCGAGGTTCAGGCTGTTCTTGCGATCAAAGAGCACGGTCTTCTGCACGCCGAGGTCGATGTTGTGTGTGTCATAGATGGCGTCGTTGTCGATGCCCTGGGTGATGCGCTGGTAGGAGTAATTCACAAACCAGAGCGTGTTCCAGATTTCCGGCATCAGCAGGATGATCCCGGCATCCGCTTCACCGGATTCGTAGTTCAGCACGTCGAATTCATTGTAGCGATAGACGTGCTCCGAGACCGAGAGGTTTCCGTAGATGCGCTTGGTGATGCGCGGCTGCCATGTGACTGATCCGCCGCCAACAAAGAAGGAGTCACTCTTGGCTCCACGACGAGTCTGGGCGGCGTTGTCTGTGAAGAAATAGCCGCTGTCCAGCACCACGGAGAAGGCTTCGGTCTTTTCATTGCGCTTTAGAATCAGCTGCTGCCCGATGTCCTCATCCCCGGGACTTTCGGGTGCGAAGGGATTTTCATCTTCCAATACGTTTTGCACTTTTACTTGCTGGTCGCGCAGGAGAGACTGGGCAGTGGCGTCACGCTGGATGGTATTGGCGGCGGCGCGGGAGGGATCAAAGCGCGGTGTGGGCGTTTGGGCGAAAATTGAGGTGGCCGAGATTGCCAGTAAAACGAGTGGGAGAATCCGGAGTGATTTCATGGAGCGATAACTTTGCGCAGGTAGTGTGCCGAGAGCGAGAGTCTTATTAAAGCCCGCAGACTAGCTGACTCCTTCGTAAAAGTCCAGTCCGGCGTGGGCTTGCATCGGGGCGATTCCGGCACATAACTCCAGTCCGTGCCCCGCGAAGCCAAGCCCCAGTCCAACGGCGCCCATGTCGGCGTGAATCAGCGCGTGCTGCTGCCCCTGATTCTCGGGGTGCTTGTTTTTCTGGCGCTGCTGCATGCTTTGGCCTGGACACGTCCGCCACTGATGAAGCTGGACCGACAGTTGCTGGATGAGTTTCATATCTGGGGAAACAGAACGCCGCCACGTCCCGACATCATGGTGCTGGCCATAGACGATGTCAGCCTCACACGCGAAGGGGTGTGGCAGGACGAGATTGACGCCTCGCCAGCTTTGCAGGCCATGGGTGGACGTTTCACAAGCTGGCCGCGACGTCTTTGGGCCATGACGCTCGACCGTCTCTTTCAAGCTGGAGCGCGGCAGGTCTTTCTCGATCTTACTTTTTTCGGCACTACCACGCCGGAGGATGACAAG
Source organism: Verrucomicrobiota bacterium (assembly GCA_021413535.1). GTDB lineage: Bacteria > Verrucomicrobiota > Verrucomicrobiia > Verrucomicrobiales > Verrucomicrobiaceae > VFKE01. The sequence continues at coordinate 5,062 of JAIOQF010000357.1, read as the reverse complement.
GCACTGGCTGAAGCCCTCCAGCGGCACAAAGGCAAGGTGATCATCGGTGCAAAATTTGATACTTCGAAAGTTTCCCGCCTCGACTATCCCGACCCTGTCATTTCCGGCAGCGAGACTCCGGAGGATGGAACATGGGGTTATTTAAATTTTTGGTCGGATTCAGATAACACGCTCCGTCGCGCCCGTTATCATACGCTGCGCTCGAAGGTGGAGAAGGTTCTGGATAAGGAGAAACCGGGTGTGCCCGATCCCACTGAGCGTCCGAGTCCGTCGATCGCGCTGGCCCTTGCCAGGCATGTCAACGTCACCGCCAGCGCTGAAGCTCCGGAATGGCCCCGTATTCGATTCAGCGACACGAATGCCTATCCACCAGTCCCTCTGCTTCATATCTTCGTGCAGCCCTTGTGGGAGAATAATCTCGGGAATGGTGCTGTGTTTAAAGACAAGATCATTTTCGTTGGTGCCACTGCGCAGGAATTGCACGACTCCTTCAATACCCCGCTCGGCGACATGCCTGGTGTAGAAATGCATGCCCATGCGCTGACTGCGCTGCTGGCCGGATCATTTATCCAAGATATTTTTCCCTACTGGATCTGGCTCAGTCTCTGCGTGGGAGCCATCATCGCCTGGTTCCTCGTCACTTTTGTCCGGCAACCTGTGCTTAGTCTCATCAGCATGTGGCTGCTGACTGCGGGGGCGGTCTGGATTTCATTCTGGTCTTTCAATCATTTCAGCATTGAAGCCAGTCCACTTCCTCTGGTCATTGCGCTGAATGGCTGCGGCTTCTTTGGTCTCACCGGTAACTTCCTCAGTCAATTGCGCGAGACGCGGAAACTCACGCGCTTTATTCAGCGGTATCACTCTCCGGATCGCGTGGCGCATCTACTGAAAGATCGGGCGAATCTTTTCAGCACACTGGGCGGTGTGGAACGCACGGTCACGATTTTGTTTTCCGACGTGCGCGGCTTCACCACGCTTTCCGAAGGCATGAAACCGGAGCAGCTCGTTACCCAGCTTAATGAATATCTCAGCCGCATGGTGGAAAAAGTTTTTTTGAGCATGGGAAGCATCGACAAATTTATCGGCGATGCGGTGATGGCGCTCTGGGGTTCCATGCCGCAGCCGGGCGCGACTGGTCAAGGCGTGAAGCAGGATGCGCTGGATGCGGTGACGTCCGCAGTCGCGATGCGGGAAGCGCTCGCGGAACTGAATGCCGATTGGAAGAAGCGAAACATGCCGCAGCTTGGTTTCGGTATCGGTGTTCATCAGGGCCAGGTGGTGGTGGGCAACATCGGGTCGGCTTCACCTTATGAGCGCATGGAACTGACTGTCATTGGCGACAACGTGAATCTCGCTTCGCGCCTGGAAGGCGTAACCAAGGAATACGGCGTGGACATCATTATCAGTGATGCCGTGCAACATCATGTGAAGGAAGTGTTTCAATGCCGCTCTGCCGACCTCGTGCAGGTGAAGGGCAAAGTCTTGCCAGTCGAAGTGTTCACCGTCATGAGCCGGCGCGATTCCATCGTGCCATCTGGCCTGGCTGATTTCGAACGCGGTATGATCCACTATAGAGCGGGACGATTCAGCGAAGCACTCGATGCGATGAAGCGCGCCGCAGCGTCAGGATTGAATGACGCGCTTACCGCCGTCTACGTGGAGCGCTGTGAATCATTGATGGCATCTCCGCCAGAGAACTGGAACGGCGTCTATGTCATGAAGAAGAAATGACTGACTGCTTCAATGGTGCAATCTGCTATCGCCAGCATCCGTGATCGTGGTTGCCGAGACGACTTCGTGTCCTTCACGCCGCAATCCCCAGGCACTGACAGCGGTAAGCAGCAGAGCGCAGGCGAAGATCAGGAGCAGCAATCCGGGCGTGCCGCGGGCTTGGTTGACAGGCATGATCACCCTTGCGTCAGATTTTCCTACGGATCAAGAATTACGAGCGGTGTGGTAGCAGCCCGCCCCGGAGTCAGATATTAGGTGCGTTTCAAGAGCACAATTCATTTGACACTCTAAACAACTTCTCTAGTTTGACCGCTCCCTGAATCCAGAAATTCCCATGACGCCAGCTCCCCGCAGAACACCCCTGAGCACTCGCAAAACTTTTTCCGCCAAGGCCGAGGAGGTCCAGCGCAAATGGTGGATCATCGATGCCGACAACAAAATCCTCGGCAAGGTCGCCGTCACCGCCGCCAATCTGCTGCGTGGAAAGCACAAGGCCATTTATACCTCGCACTGCGATACCGGCGATCACGTTGTTGTCATTAATGCCGCCACGGTTAAGCTTACCGGCAAAAAGGAAACCCAAAAAGTCTACACATCCCACTCGGGATACATCGGCAACCAGAAGATCAAGACCGTGCAGGAAGTGCGCGCCAAGCATCCCGAGCGTCTCGTGGAAAAAGCGGTGATCGGCATGATCCCGCACAGCCGGCTGGGCCGCAAGCTCTCGACGAAACTCAAAGTCTACGCGGGTGCCGAGCATCCCCACGTCGTGAACCAGCCCCAGTCTGTCGTCCTTTCCTGAGCCACCTGATTTAAAGATTAAAGAACAAACATGAGCGTCACTCCCTCCTCCGCCACCGGCCGCCGCAAAAATGCCGTCGCCCGCGTCTCCATCATCCCTGGCAGCGGCCAAGTTTTTATCAACAAACGCTCCTTGGAAGATTACTTCCCGACCGCCTCCCAGCAGAGCCAGCTTTTGGCTCCGCTTCGTCTCACCGGAACTGCCCAGACCTACGACGTAAATGTCAAGGCCACCGGCGGTGGTGTCATGGGTCAGATGAGCGCCGTCCGTCACGGCATCGCTCGCGCCCTGCTGCTTATTGATCCGACTTTCCGTCCCGCACTGAAAAAGGCCGGCATGCTCACGCGTGACCCCCGTGCCAAGGAACGTCTCAAGCCCGGCCGCCCCGGAGCTCGCAAGCGTTTCCAGTTCTCCAAGCGTTAATCCGCTTTTCAGATTCCTTTTTGGCAAAACGCCGCTTCTTCACGGAAGTGGCGTTTTGTTTAGGCGGAACAATTTACTGCTGCATGGATTGCGGGTTTTCTCGCGGGGGAGTCTGCGGGGGCAGACTTCGGCATGCCGGGCGCGTGCGCTCCATAAGCTTCAAGCACGGGGCAACTTCGTTCTATAGTAATCAGAGTCCTGTATTGCTATTATTCTTCATTAGAACCACATACAATGTGTTATTAAATATTTTTCATGTAAATTATGTGGTTCCCACTGCATAGTTGAATTAAGCAATAATAATAACATAAATATCAATTTAATTGTCACAACATCAGATGATTATGAATTTTACCAAGTTCAAAACTGGTGAAGCGATGCCGCGCATCGCTTGAGGAAGGGGCTATGACAGCCATTCCATCATTGGGACGGGATATTACTCTCGGCAACGGCTTCGCGTGACGCTCATTGCGAGATCTTGAGACGTGCGAATGTTTTTCCGCTGACGTTGGGAATGACGACGCGAACAAGATCGGCGGGCGTGCCCGGTGTGATGGTGACGGCACCTGAACTGGCGGCGGTCACGGGGATATCGGTCCAAGCTGACAGATCAACACTGTATTGCACCGTCTGGCTGGTGGTCGGAGGCAGTGAATCATCGCTGCGGTAGTATTCGAAGACCCACTGGCCGGCATCTTGTTTCATGGTTGGCTGCGCTGCACTGGAAGGAGTCATGGGCGCGCTGTTGAGGACGAATTCCAGCAGATTGGGGATGCCGTCGAAGTCTGGATCCATGAGCGGGCCGTCGTTGACACCGGCAGTGAGTCCTTGAGCCGGGCTGGCGGCCCATGCGGCAAACGCAGTGAGAGGAGCGGCGCTGACCTGGGCGGAGTCGGGTCCTTCGCTGCTGCTGGTGCCGACGGTGTTCATGGCGGATATCACATAGTAATATGCTGTGCCGCTCACGACGGAGAGGTCGGTGAATGTCGTGCCAGCGGTGGTGGCGACGGTGGCGTAGGGGCCGCCGCTGACGGTGGAGCGTTTGACCTTGTAACTGGTGGCCCCGGCGGTGGCGTTCCATGACACCATGATCTGGCCGATGCCACCGCTGGCGGATGCGCCGGCGGGCGGCGGCGGCCCGATGGCGACATCGGCAAAGGTGAGGGCGGCGATATCATTGGTGCCTTTCAGGAGGTTGGCCTGCTGCCAGGAAACAAGCCCTTTGACATAGGTGATGGCAGCGGCGGCAGCAGCGCCGGTGACTTGGAGCTTGATCGTGTTGCCTGAGGCGCTGCCGGATGACACGCTGCCGGTTGTGGTGCCATTGGCATCGGCGAGAAAAAGCATCGTTGTCGCGCCCGGGTTCCAGGTGACGTTTAGATCGAACACGAGGGCGATTTCATTTTTTGCTGCGGTGGTGAAGTAAGCGCGCTGAAGATTGGGAGCGGTCATGGGCTGCGGAGGCACGATGCCGTGAGAGTCCTGCTCGACCAAGGGGCCGATGAGATCGGAGAAGACCATGTAGCCGGCTTCTGTGTAGTGGCAGCTCGACCCCGGCACGATGCCGAGTGTGCTCATGATTCTCATGTTGGAGTAGAGGCGGGGCAAGGTGCGCTGGACTTCGCGTAGCTGGTCGTTGCGGGAGGTGTCGCCGCAGGCACCGGGCCAGATCTGGAAGAGGTAATACTTGCGGATGTTTGGGAAATCCTGTTTCCACGCCGCGGAGATGTCCACGAAGTATTGCTGATAGAATTTGTAATCGTAATCTCCATCCGGCCCTGCTGAGCCCTGGCTGTTCTCGCCTTGGTGCCAGAGCACAGCACGGATGCCGTGGGTGAGCTTGGCGCCGACCACGCGGTTGTAGAGGTTGGCATAGATTGAGTAAAGAGTGCCTGCGGCTCCGTGGTCAGCAGGGTTCGGGCGGTGCTGGTCAATGCGCGTGCCGCCGACCGCGCCGTTGATGATGCAGATTGGCATGCTGCGATTTCCGGCCATGCGGTTGGCCAGATACCAGCCCCAGAGTCCGAGTTGCCGGTCATTGCCTTTGCTGATGGCGTAACCCCAGCCTGAGGTGAGACCGTAGGTGCGGATCCAAGGGTTGGTGGT
>JAIOQF010000319.1 GCA_021413535.1 Verrucomicrobiota bacterium | reverse complement strand
TACGATTTCTGGGCGGACCAGCAGTTTGTCACCCAGGGAAAATCAGTCTTCATCATTGCACCGCAGATTTCACAGCTGCTCGGACGCATCCCGGTGCAGCAGGGTGGAGCAGGTAAAATCAAAGCAGGCCAGCTGGTGCGCATCAAACTCGATGACTATCCCGTTCGGGAATTCGGCATGGTCACTGGTCAGGTGAAATCTGTTTCTCTGGTTGCACAACAAGGCCAGCAGCTCGTGTCCGTGAGTCTGGATTATCCTCTGGTCACTTCCTATGGCCGAAGCCTCGCCTTCAAACAGGAGATGGTCGGTGATGCCGCCATCATCACCGACGACCACCGCCTCATCGGCCGGCTCTTCGGCGAAATCCGCAAGGCCTGGTCCCAATCCTCCAAGTAATTTCACATGCCCGCCCTGGCTTCACGTCCATCTAAAACCAGCAGCCCGCCAACGCTGCCCCAGGTCGCGTTGAAAGTTCAGCGCCGCAAGTATGCCACCAACGCCGTCGATGAACTCGAGTTGCGTCAGCGCATCGGCCACGAGTCGGCGGACAGCCGCCTGATCATGGAATGTGCCGAGGTATTCATGCACGATCAGCACATCTGCCAGGTCTATGAATTGCACGGAAGAGACACCAAGTATTTTTTGGAACGCAAGCCGTTCTCGGTGGCTGATGTTAAAACCCTGACCCGGCAAGTCCTGCGCGCCTTGAAAGTGATGCATGAGCGCGGCTTGGTTCATTCCGACATCAAGCCGGGAAACGTCCTCTGGTGTGAAGAGAAGAAAGAGGCGCGCCTGATTGATTTCGGCAATGCCGCTGCCGTTTTGAAAACAGGCTCGTCCATTGGCACGCGAGAATATTGTCCGCCGGAAATGCTGCTGGGAAATCCCATGGATTCTGCCGTGGACCTCTGGGCGCTCGGCTGCACGGTTTTTGAATGGCTCACCGGAGCCTGCTTGTTCGATCCTTGGGAAGTCTGTCATCAGAAATACCAAGAGTTTGATTCTGCAGATGATGACGACTCAGATTCATCGACTCCCGACGAAGATGATGTCGAAGAAGAACGCGAGCAATTGCCTGCCGGCGTAGTGCTGGAGGGCAAGTATCGCCTGCTAAAGGAAATTGGTCGCGGCAAATGCGCCACAGTCTGGACGGCAGAGTTGCTGCATGACGAGCCGCTGGGTCACCCCATGCCGGTTGCCGAGGATGCGAAGTCCATCGCCAAAAAGTTCCGGCCCGATAAACCGGCCACGAAAGGCTACAATATTTACGAAGTGGTCATGGGTTACGAGCATTTGCTCCTGATCCAGCAATTGCTCGGCAAGCTACCAGACGACATCGCACTCAACGGACGCTTCCAGCACCTCTTTTATGATGCGGAAGGCAAGCTCCGCTTTGATTCGGAGATCACATCCATCTCGTTGCGTGGGATGCTCACGGAAAAACATGGCTTCACCCATGATGATGCTAGTGAGATCGAGACTTTCCTTCTCGGCCTGTTCCAATATGAACCCGGGCGGCGGTTGACGGTGGAGGAAACATTGCGCAGCGCGTGGCTGGCGGAATGACGTGAAATTTGAGCGCTTTAACGGTTAGTCCAGCCAATGACTTCCGCGCCGCAGTAGCAGCAAAAAATAGGGCAGGCGGAGCGCCTGCCCTACATCAGCCTTTTAGTATCAATAATCCGGCCCGTGCCAGTGCCAGAACATGGTGCACTCCCAGAGCAGGCCTGATGACGCGGCACCTTGATTGCCACCGTTGCTGATGGCCACGTTGGACGTGAAGGCATCCGTTCCATCCGCATTGACCTTCACCGCCTGGATGCCGAGCGCTCCATCGCGATATTCGCCATTCGGACCGGCTTTGTTGCTTCGGACAGCACCAGTATTCGTGCCGATGAGGCCGCCAATCGCGAGCGTGTCGGTCGTGAAATTCATGGTCAGGGAGGTCAGTTTGACGGTTCCGCTGACGCCATCCATGCTATAAACCGTGAGACCGGGGATCGAGCTGTTCTGATAGTCCGTGACTTTGACGTAGGTCGTCGGGTCGGAGGCGTTGTAGGTTTTGTTGATGGAAAGCTTGCCTCCCGGAGACAGATTCCCGTTGAACACGATGAGCTTGAAGCGGGTTCCGTTCGGAATGATTTTGTTGATCTCCGAGAGCTTGGTGTCCAGGAAATTCATCAGGTTCACGGTGGTGACGGCGTATTTGTCATCATAAGCATGCACGTGGGCGTCCGTCGTGCCCTTGCCCGCCATATAAATCAAATGCGCGGTGTCCACGTCGATGTGACCCCCGGCCAGACCTGGGCCAGCGACGGTGACGTCATAATCCCCGATGTCACTGGTATCGAAGTGAATCTTGTCAGACGTGGGCGGATACATGCGCGCGGTAATCTCGAGATAAGTGCCGGCGGTAGTGGGCATGGCAATCGGTTTGCCGGCAACGTAAAGCGTTCCGGTGACGGGGTCCTCTGTGGATTTATTCCCGGGGTCAGCACCAGTGAGGGTGTAATAGATCCGGGCGCCGGCCGGAATGGGCATCTTCGATGAGTCGCCAGAAATGGCGACCCACTGTTTCCCGGCGGCATCCGTGGTCATGGTAAAGATCGGTGGCGGCAGTTTGGAGGAGCCGGTCACATTGTATGTGTTGGCTACAGTCGTAGAGTCCGTATAGAACTTGGTATTCAGGCTGACGTTCTTCGCGGTAACCGTGTCCCCGTAGGTGGTCACGATCGGTCCCGTGTAGGTCTGCCAGGCGCTGCTCACGCCCGCAGCGGAGGTGACCTTGTAGGATATCGCCGTGTAGGGCCCGACGGGTGCGCCGTTGGCATCAATGGTGATGGCGGGCCAGGCAGATGCCAAATACGATCCACCAGCGGGCGTAATGAGTGGCGCGGTCAGCAGAGTCGGTGTCACGGTATAGCTCTCTGAAACAGTTGCAGAATCCGAATAGAGTGCGGCGTCAGTCGTCGTGTTTCTTGCTTGAACGGTATCACCGTAGGTGATCGAAAACGGTGCCGTATACGGCAGCCAGCCCGTGGAGGTGCCGTCTTCGTGATCCACCTTGTAACCAGGATTGCCCGAACCCGATACCAGCAAACCCGGAGTGATCGTTACGCTGGTGATAAAATTAGCCAGATAGAATGAGCCGCCTCGCGGGGTGATGGATGGAGGAGGGAGCGACGCGATGACCGTATTTCCCCCGCCACCATCCGGCTTGGAGGGATCGAAGGTGTAACCGGCCGCGCCCGTGACGACGGCATTCAGCGGAGATAGAAAGGCCAATGCTTGAGTTTTGTCATCCTTCCAAACCCAGCCAGCTGACGCATTGTATTTCACACTGCTATCGGCTCGGGTTTCAGCCCCGTAATCATTATCCGCGAGGGTATCATCAAGGACAAACGAAGCCACGCCACCAGTGCCACTGTAGGCGATTTCGAACTTCTTGGCTCCAGCATTCCAAACGACACGCGCGGCACTCGTGGCTGCTTCATCCACCGTCTGCATTTTGGCCGCCAGACGCACGTCCACAGCGCGACCGGTGACCGGACCCACGGTCTGAGTGGCGTCAACGACACCGCGCACGGTCTTGAGAGTATCGAGAACATCTTGCGGAGTGACCGCATCGGCCAGGGAACCGCCAGAGGCTTGATAGATCGACACCAGCGAATTCAGTTTGGTAACATCGCTGACCAGCTTCGTCTGGACGACGGCGCCCTGGGTCGATTTGAAACTCGTAAGTGCGATCGTGGCCAAGAGACCGAGAACCGCAACGACCCCAATGACCTCCATCAGGGAGAAGCCCATGTTTGAGCGCGGGCAACGCTGGGATTGGATTGTTTTCATATTGAGATCCAGATTTACCATAAATATTATATCATTCACTCAAAGCTGTCAATAATTTCCATAAAAATATATGTCTCGAACTGAACGCTATGGGGACGCGGACTTCCCGCGAATGCCACCATGTAAATGATTGATAATGAATCCACTTCAGGCCCATGCGGAGGGGAAGCACAGTAAGCATGGGCGCGTGCGCTCCATGACACCTTCATAAAATAGCGGGGGAATCCCCCGCCTGTGCATCCAAGGCTGCCCTGCTCTGCTAGAGAGCTTTTAAAAAATTACATGGCCGACTGTTGCGCTGTTGCGACTCGTATGTTGTGCGCACTTTAGCGCGTATGAACCTGGCGCTAACCATGACGCGCTAAAGCGCGCACAACGAACAAGACATTTTTTCGGCCACACTACTTTTTTATTTGTCCTAGGGTCTGTTCACACTTGTTGGCCATTCAAGCGCCAAAGGCGCGACCTATACCAGCCTGGGGCGCAAGCCCCGGGTATACCAGCACGAACATCGACGAACGCTGAAAGCGTGTTTCATAGCATCTTTTCGGGCGCGATTACCGCCCCATAAGACGCGCTTTCAGCGCTTCAACCTTACTTTGCTTCGGTCTTGGGGCTTACACCCCAAGCCAGTATGAAGTGTGCCGTTGGCACACCACCGATCAAACCATCAACTTGGTGTTAACAGGCCCTAACCGAGTCCAGTCTCAATAGTCCGCGCCGTGCCAGTGCCAGAACATCGAGCATTCCCACAGCAACCCCGATGCCGCGACACCTTGGACACCGCCGTTGCTCTGAGTGACGTTCGTGGTGAAGGCATCGCTTCCATCCGCGTTGACCCGCACCGCCTGGACGACGAGTGCTCCATCGCGATATTCGCCATTCGCACCCGCCTTATTGCTCCGCACAGCACCGGTATTCGTCCCGATGAGACCACCAATCGCGAGGGTGTCGGTTGAGAAGTTCATGGTCAAGGAGGACAGCTTGGTGGTTCCGCTGACACCGTCCATGCTGTAGACATTAAGGCCGGAAGTCGAACCATTCGAGTAATCCGTCACCTTGACATAAGTTGTCGGATCGGAGGCATTGTAAGTCTTGTTGATGGAGAGTCTGCCGCCCGGCGAGAGCGACCCATTAGCCACGATGAGCTTGAAGCGAACTCCATTGGGGATGTATTTTGAAATTTCCGCAAGCTTAGTGTCCAAAAAGTTCATCAGGTTCACAGTGGTGACATTGTATTTGTCATCGTAGGCATGCACGTGGGCATCCGTCGTTCCTCTGCCCGCCACATAGATCAAGTGCGAGGTATCCACATCGATGTGTCCGCCGAGCAGACCTGGTTCAGAGGCGCTGACGTCAAAATCTCCGATGTCACTGGTATCGAAGTGGATCTTGTCAGCCAGGGGTGGATAAAGGCGCGCGGTAATCTCCAAATAGGTGCCAGCGGTGGTAGGCACTGCGATCGGTTTGCTGGGATTGAAAAGCGTTCCGGTGACGGGATCCTCAGTGGATTTAATCCCGGGGTCGGTTCCGTTGAGGGTGTAATAAATTCGAGTGCCGGCCGGGATCGGCATCTTGGATGTATCGGCATTAATAGTGATCCACGATTTTCCGGCGCTGTCGGTAGACTGAGTAAAGAGCGGCGGAGGCAGCTTGGAGGAGCCGGTCACATTGTAGGTGTTAGCGACGGTGCCCGAGTCCGTATAGAACTTGCTGTTCAGACTGACGTTCTTTGCGGTGACCGTGTCCCCATAGGTGGTCACGATTGGTCCAGTATAATTCGTCCACGGGCCGCTCACGCCGGCGGAGGAGGTGACTTTGTAGGTGATCGCCGTGTAGGGGCCGACCGGCGCACCGTTGGCGCTGATGGTGATGGCGGGCCAGGCTGACGCAAGATACGAACCCGCATTGGGAGTGATAAGCGGCGCGTTCAGCAATGTCGGCCGCACCGCATAATTCTCGGAGATGACTGGGGAATCTGAATAACGCGCGGCATCGGTCGTCGTGTTTCTTGCTTGAACGATGTCACCGTAGGTGATCGAGAATGGCCCCCTATACGGCAGCCAGCCCGTGGAGGTGCCATCTTCGTGGATCACCGTGTAACCGGGAACACCCGAGCCCGCCACCAGCAGGCCCTGATCAATCGTGACCGTCGTAACGAATTCTGAAAGGTAGAAGGAGCCGCCCCGCGGGGTGATGGATGGAGCAGGAAGCGCCGACACGACCGAAGAGCCTGTGCCACCATCCGGAACGCTGGGATCAAAGGTGTAACCAGGCGCGCCACTGACGAGCGCGTTACTCGGGGAAAGAAGGGGCTGTGATTGGGCACTTTCATTTTTCCAAACCCAGCCATTCTCCGAATTGTACTTCACGCTGGTCGCGGTCCGGGGTTCGATCCCGTAATCATTGTCTGCCAGGGCATCATCAAGGACAAACGAAGCCACACCGGCGGCACCGCCATAGGCAATTTCGAATTTCTGAGTGCTTGGATTCCAAATGACGCGCGCGGCACTTGTGGCGGCTTCATTCACAGTCTGCATGCGGGCCGCCAGTCGCACGTCCACTTCGCGACCAGTGACTGGACCAACGGTGGTTTTAGCGTCAACAGCACCGCGCACGGTCTTGAGAGTATCGAGAACGTCCTGCGGAGTGACCGCGGCAGCCAAGGAGCCACCGGACGCCTGATAGATCGTCACCAGCGAGTTGAGTTTGGTCACGTCACTGAGCATCTTCGCTTGGACGACGGCACCTTGAGTCGATTTAAAGCTTGTGAGCGCCACAGCCGCCAAGAGACCAAGAACGGTGACAACTCCGATGACTTCCATGAGGGAAAAGCCAGAAATTGCGCGCGAGCATCGCTTGGATTGGATGATTTTCATAGTGATTACCAGATTTGCAATAAATTCTATCTTTAAGATGCCAAGCTGTCAATAATTTCTATAAAAATATTTATTGGGTGTATTTGTCCTGTATTTCCGAGAGCTATCTCAAATATGAGAGGATATTTTTTCACCTCGGTAGAGTGACTTAGCCTGAAAAGGCACGTCGATGGCTGATAGCTGATAGTCCATAGCCTGTGAATCGGGCACTTGCGTGCCATCAGGAGCACACTCGGAAGGTGACAGATCGAGCCACATTCACTCAGCTCAGTATTAGACTATTAGCTCCACTACTGGGACGACCGGCTTGCCGCCCGCCCCAAGCCAAACTGATCTCCCATGGCGACCACCTTGCCATCGCGCAGGTGAACCTCGATAAACTTGGAACCGCAGACCACCCGGCCGTTTTCATCCTTGAGCGTGGCAATTTGTTTGTGGCTGTGCGCATCGAAAACATCGGGCGTGTGACACCAGCCGAAACGGCCGTCCATGCTGAAGCAGACCCAGCCGTGGCCGGCCATGCTCAGCTCCACGAAGCCTTTCTGCTTTGGCGGCTGCACCGTGGCATCGAAATAGAAAAGCTTCTGCCCCTGCTGATCGCTGATCCACAATTCGCTTTCATCAGGAGTCAGCGCCGCCCCGTGCGTGCGATGGGCGATCGGCTCGGGCCCGGCCAGCACGCGATGAAGTGCTTTGCCGGAGGCAATATCCACCACGTCAAAACCGATGTGTCCGCCCAGGCAGATGTAGGCAAGCCGGTTGCGGCTGTCGACGGTGAATGGAAAAACCCCCTTCTCGCCCACCTCGTCCACCGTGCGCACCAGCGAACCATCGGCGGCGCGGAAAATATGAAAGGCGGTCTTCGTGCCTAGAAAGACGAACTGGCCGTTGAGACTCGCGATGCTGTTGTGCGCCAACGGTCCTGCGGGAATTGGTTTGATGATGTCGCCATTTTCAGGAGTCACCATGAGCAATCCGCTCGCCGGCTCACCGAACCAGAATCCCGTCGGTGCATAGAGCTTGGAGCCGTCCGGCGTGATGCACGCGCGATCGATCCCCATTTCATACTCACGGTCCCAGAGAATCTTTTCCGTCTCCAAATCAAAAGCACCCAATCGCTTCTTCATGCTCGAAAAATAGAGCGCATGTCGTTTGAGATTGCCGCAGAAGCCACGCAGACCTTCGGCAAATGGAAGCTCAATCCGCCGCACAAACCGATGACCATCATCGATGTCGAAGACCAGAATTCCCTGGCCCGAGCCCCCGGCTTGCGAAGCATCTGGCGTGCTCATATAGAGGTAGCGTTTCAGCGAGCCCTCCGCCTTCGCCAGCATGGGAAGAACCAGGAACCCGAATAAGAGGACAAGCTTCATGAGACGATGCTACGGATTCCCCTGCCCGGAGTCAACGGGCGCACTGCTTCATCAACCACTATGATCCGGTTCGTGGCCGGATTGCATAGCGATGCTCGGCGGTGCCGTTTGTGAGGCCATCCCGGGTAACTCCGGGAACGGCGCTGCGAACATACTCGACCACGGCGCTCTTAGATTCCAAAGTGACACGCAAATGTCCTGAACTGCCGAGGACCACTCCTTTGTAGCCATACTCTTCCGCGCTGCGAGTTCCACCACTGGGATGACCGGGCTGCGGGACTTCCTGATAGATGATGCCGTCGTATTCCTCCTTCACGAACAAGTGATCGTGCCCGTGAAAGACGATGTTCACGCCGTGCTTCTTGAGCAGTTGATGGATCGGAAGCGGCCAGCCGGCGCGATGCTGCGCAAAACCATCAGTGTCATCAGCGTTCTTGCCGCCCCATTCCATATAGGGCGCGATGGCCGCACCGCCGCGCGCGTCACGCACCAGTCCGCCGACGAGATGATGAATGTAAACGAACTTGAATGGAGCCTTGCTGGTTTCCAACGTCTGCGTGAGCCAGCGATACTGTGCTTCACCGAGAGTCATGCTCCAGTTGTCGTCTCCGCCGCGTTTTGTCGTGAACCAGAATGGATCGAGCACAACGAAGAGCGCATCGCCCCACTGCCATGCATAGTAGTCCTGCAAAAGGCCCGCATCTTCGAATGGCGTGGCGTTGCCCGAATAAATGCCGTCCGGCTCGGGGTTGGGAAAGAACTTCTTCCGCATGCCGACCGACCACAACGGCATGGAGTTCTTCTCTCCGGTAAGACGCTCCCCTTTTTCACCGTCGTGATTCCCGAGTGTGAGGAAAACCGGCACACTGTGCGCGGTCTGCCCGAGGTAGTAACGCTGCGCACGATACTGTGTCTCCGCCCGCGTGTAGAACTTGCCGAACTTGTCCACCATCGTGGTGTCACCAAGATCGACGAGGAAGTCGGGCTTGTCCGCGAGCATGTTCGCCAGCGTCTGCTGATACACATTCACATTGGTGACGGTGTCGAGATGCGAATCCGCCTGCACGACAAACGTGAACGCGGAGCCTGGCGCGCGCTGCGTGTGGAAAGTGCGCACATCGTCCTTGCCCGGTTGCAAGCCGGTGACTCGGTGGTTGAACTGATAAAAATACTGCGTGTCCGGCTTGAGCTTGCTGATGAGCACATGCTTCGACTCGCCGCTTGTGAGCTTGAGAACTTCAGTGCGCTGCGACAGCGCATCCGCGCGTTCACCATACGCGATGACCGCCTCCATATCCTTCCACGCGAGCGCGCTGATCGTGATCGAATCTGCGCCGGGTCGCCCGAGAAACGTGTTGAAAAGATACTCCGGCACCACGGCTGGTTCCACCGTTGCACCGCCACCGGGGCCGCCTTTCCCTCCGCCTTTGCCGTTGCCTTTTTGGCGATCATCAGGACCCGCCGCGATCAGGGCGATCACGGCAAACAATGCCAGCGCGAACATAGGGACGTGCTTCATGCGATCAGTTCCCGTTGGTCGGTTGCATGCCCTTCTTACCTTTGCCGCCGCCCTTGCCGCCACCACCTTTGCCACCTCCGCCTTTGTGATCGCCGGAGCGCTCGCCCTTGGGATCGTAGTTGGGATTTGATGTGGGGATCTCGGCATTCACGAGCTTGAGATAATCGGTCAGACGCTTTTCCAGTGTCGCGACGATGTCCGGTTTCGCAGCTGCGAGATCGTGTTCCTCGCCGAGGTCCTTGATCACATCGAAGAGACGCCGACGCGGGTCTTCCTCATAGAAGTGGATCATCTTGTAATCGCGCAGCAAGATCGCCGTCGCGGGGCCGAGATCGTCTTTGTCATAGTGCGGGAAATGAATCACGAGTTCCTCGCGTGCGCGTTTAATCGGGGCCGCATCACCTTGCTGCAAAACGCCGGTGAGGCTCGTGCCTTCGATCTCCTTCGGCAGTGAGCTCGCCGCGATGCCCGCGAGTTCCGCCACCGTCGGCAGCAGGTCCACCGTGCTGGCGCGCTGATGCGAGAACGCGCCCACCTTCACGCCCGGTCCGGCGACGAGCAAGGGCACGCGCAAGCCGCCCTCCCACACGGTGCCTTTGCCGTTCGTGAGCACACCATTCGCATTGCGGCCCTGCGCTCCGTGATCCGCCGTGTAGATGATGTAGGTGTTGTTCATCACGCCGACCTCCTTCAGCTTCGCGAGCACGTGGCCGATGGTCTTGTCGATCTCCTCATCGCCCGCCGCGAGACCGATGCGCTGGTAATCTATGCGCGTGCCCAGCCGGCGCTTCACGGCTTCCACCGTTTCCGGCAGCGCCGTTTCCTCGCCGCGTCCGGGATATTGCGAGATTTGCAGGAAGAACGGTTTCTTGGCCTGAACCTGCCGCGTGATGAAATCCATGCCCTGCCTAGCAATCGCGTAGCACTGCTTCGGGTTGGGGCTCTCGACGTTTTCCGGTCCGCCGTTGCTGTTCGCCCCGTCGTTCTCATCGAAACCATGAACGCACGGATTCTCGCGACCGAGATGCCATTTGCCAAAATGCGCCGTGGCATAGCCCACGCGCTTCAGCATCAACGCCATGGTTTCGATGTTCGCCGGCAGCTCCGTGGAAGCCTGCGGCGAGATGACTTTGTCGCCAGGAAGCGAACCGCCATCCTTCTTGCCTTCATTGACAAAGGTCATATGCAGCGCCGCCGGACTCCTGCCCGTGACCAAGGCCGCACGGGTCGGTGTGCAGCGCGGTGACGCCGCATAGAAATCCGAGAAGCGCACCCCCGCCTTCGCGATGCTGTCGAGGTTTGGCGTGAGGATGAAGTCGCTCTTCGATCCCTTCACATTGCGATCGTCCAGAGGTTCCGACATCGAAGCCCAGCCCTGAGCTTCGCCGAGGATGAGGACGAAGTTGGGCTGGCTGGCGAAAACTGGCCGGGCGAGGCAAAGCAGCAGCACCATGGTATGGCTGAATATGCTGATCCTGGTTTCAAAGCTTGTGCAGCAGGTCATTTGTTTGGCGCGACACCGCGTGTGTAAACGACACTCAGCGACGCGCTGGCGAGCACCTTGTCCTTCATTGCTTCCAGCAAAACATCGCGATTCACTTCGCGCGGTGACAGCGTGATCTGCAACGGCGCGCTGAGAGCGTAAACCGTGAGCACATAGGTCTTCGCGCCCGGCCCCTGCGAATGCGGCGGCTCGTAGCCGATCTGACCTTTAAAGCTGGCGCCAACCTTGCCGACGCCCTGCACATTCTTTGGCAGGCTAGTCGTCGTCGCGGGAATGTCCCACATCGTCCAGTAATGCTTCATCGTGTTTCCTGGCGCGAGGTGATCCATGATGAGCGCATAACTTTTTGTGCCTGCCGGCGCTCCTTTCCACAAAAGCGGGAGCGTCGCACCGCTGCCATCGCCGGTGTATTCCACCGGCAAAGCACCGCCATTTGCGACTTCAGTGCTCGTGAGAACAAATGAAGCGTCCGGTTTCTTCATCGCATCGGGGCCGAACTTCGAAACAGCTTCCGTCTCACGCGGCGGGCCGCCTTTACCACCGCCACCACCATTAGGACGACGCGCCTCGCCGCCGCCATCACGCGGACGCGGAGGACGGTCGCCTTCGCTCGCTGATCCGCCTTGAGGTCCGGCCTGACCGGGTTTGCGTCCCTGACCACCGCCGCGACCTTCACGCGCCTGATAGGTTTCCTCCGTCTTTGTCCCCTCTGTGGAGACGAGCT
>JAIOQF010000320.1 GCA_021413535.1 Verrucomicrobiota bacterium | reverse complement strand
GCCCGACTTATCATTACCTATATTCGAACAACATGACGCTCCTGCTGGCAGAGGATGATCCTGAATTGGCGCGACAGATCCTTGATTGGCTCGCCAAGGCTGGCCATGATGTGACTTGGCACGATGATGGTGCCGTGGCCGAAAAAACAGCCATGGGAAAAGCTTTTGACGCCATCATCCTGGATGTGAATCTGCCCAATCGAAACGGCTTTCAGATCGTGGAGTCCCTACGGGAAGCCAGAGATCTCGTTCCGGTGCTCTTTCTTACAGCCAGGGCCGGTGTGACGGATCGGGTGCGCGGCCTTGCGTCCGGAGGGGATGATTATCTCACGAAGCCGTTTGCGATGGAGGAACTCCTGGCGCGGTTGAAAGCTCTCAACCGCCGTTATCAGCAATCAGGCACCGGGAGGAGACGCATCGGTGAATGGACGCTGGATAGCCGCCAGAG
Organism: Verrucomicrobiota bacterium; assembly: GCA_021413535.1. GTDB lineage: Bacteria > Verrucomicrobiota > Verrucomicrobiia > Verrucomicrobiales > Verrucomicrobiaceae > VFKE01. The sequence continues at coordinate 9,749 of JAIOQF010000320.1, read as the reverse complement.
GCGGCTGAAGAATGCCACGGACGGGATCGATCTCCAGCCTCGTGAGTGTGCGCTGCTGGAAATGCTTCTCGACCATGAAGGCCACACTCTGACGAAGAAGTTCCTTCTCGACAAGGTCTGGAACCTTCGTTTCGATCCCGGGACCAATGTCGTTGACGCCGTGATCTGCCGCCTGCGGCGCAAACTCGACGCGCCCGGACACGCCTCCTGCATCCAGACTGTCCGTGGCAAAGGGTATGTTCTCAAAGCTGTTTCTTGACCGCCTCCCCTCGACCTGGCGGCTTGCCATTTTGCAAGCCATCATCGTGGGGACAAGCATAGCTTTGTGCCTGACACTTGCGGGAAACGCGCTGCGAGCCGATCTCGAAATTAATGCCCGCAGTGTAATCCTGGATGACTTGCGGGAATACTCTCTGATCTACCAAAAACTTGGCGGGCAGGGCCTGACAGATCTCTTCACCGCCGGTCAGCACTCTGGGATCCAATCTATCCGGATCACAAGTCCGGATGGCCAAATGAAGTCAGAGCACAAGCGAGAGGATGGATTGGCATTTCCCTGGCCAGACCTGCTCCACCTACGCAAAATGGCGAACGTCACCGACTTGCTGACAGTGGAGCATCCGATGGGCTTCCCGCATCAACTCATCGGCCGCATCGTGCTCCCTGACGGAAATATCTTGTGGTGCGGACGTTCGGATGCGGCTGACCTTGTCTACCTTCAGCACATCCATGACTACCTCTGGCTTGCGGGAGTGGCCGCAGCAATCATCTCCCTGATCCCGATCCTCTGGTATGCCAACGAAGTCATGCATCCGGTGCGTAGCATGATCGCCAGCGCCAAGGCTCTCGCCCGCGGTCTGGGAAATTCGCGACTGACCGCTTCCAGTGCCGTGCCGGAACTGCGCGACTTCGCAGACGCCTTCAATACGGCGCTGGACCGCAACGACGCGCTCGCCAGCGAGCTCCAGGCGGCGAACGATCACCTCGCGCATGAACTTCGCACTCCGCTGGCCCGCATCCGCGGAAACCTGGAAGCGTTCCATGATGAGGTTAAGAATCCCGGTGCCGGCGATGCTGCCGCGCGCGGGCTCGACGAGATTGACCGCGCGACCCATCTCATCCAGACCATCCTGAATATCCGCGCTGGTGAACACAACGCATTAAAACTTCATCGCGAGAAAATATCGCTCGGCGAACTCCTCGGTGGCATTGCAGATATTTACGCCACGTCTGCGGAGGACCGCGGTCTGCTGCTCCGCATGGAGTTCACCTCGGACATCACCCTCGCCATCGATCAGCAACTGGTGACCCAGGCGGTTGCCAATTTGCTGGATAACGCTTTGAACTATACCCCACCGGGCGGGAGCATTATTCTGCGTCTGGAGGTGGAAGATGATCAAGCCATCATCCATGTGCTGGACACGGGTCCAGGATTATTGCCTGATGAGCTGGAGACGGTGTGGCATCGTTTCGTCCGCGGCTCTGCCTCAAGTGCCAGCACACCCGGGATGGGCCTGGGCTTAAGTCTCGTCCGCGCCATCGCCACTTCCCACGGCGGGCGCTCCGGCTGCAACAACCGCGATGGAGGTGGAGCCGACTTTTGGTTCACCCTTGCTCATGGACGTGAAACGCCAGCCTGATGCCCAGCGATAAAGCACTGGCAGGAGGAAAAGCGTCAGGAATGTGGAACTCAGAATCCCGCCGATGACCACCGTGGCAAGAGGTCGCTGGACTTCGGCGCCCGCGCCACTGGAGAACGCCATGGGCACAAAGCCCAGCGAGGCGACCAGTGCCGTCATGAGGACCGGCCTCAATCTTTGGAGGCTGCCTTCACTGACCGCAGCAGCGGCGGCGCATCCTTCGTTGCGCAGTTGATTGAAGCAACTGATGAGGACCATGCCGTTGAGCACGGCCACACCGGAAAGAGCAATGAATCCCACGGCCGCGCTAATGCTGAAAGGCATGCCCCGCAGCCATAGCGCGAAGATCCCGCCCGTGATGGCAAACGGAATGCCGGTGTAGATAATGAGCGTCTGCACCACGCTGCGAAACGTGGCGTGAATCAGCAGGAAAATCAGCACCAGAGCCAGAGGGACAATTAGCATCAGTCGCGACCTCGCTTCTTGAAGGTGCTCGAATTGACCTCCAAACTCAACACGATAGCCCTCGGGCAACTTTACCGTCTCCGCGATGCTGGCGCGCACCGCACTGACATAGCGCTCAACATCCGCACCGCTGTCGAGATCGACGTTTATCGCGACACGGCGGCGTCCATCCTCCCGCCCAATGGCATCAACTTGGAGAACTTCCACAAAATTGACCAGCCTGCCCAGCGATACCAAGCCTCCATCACGCGTGCGAACAGGGAGATCGCGCAGGATCTCCGACTTATTGCGCAGCGCATCCGGCAATCGCACTACAATGTCCCGGCGGCGGTCATTCTCAATCACGGTCCCCGCAACTAGCCCGGCCATGGCGGTCGTGATCGCTGCGTTCACTTCCGCGGCGTCCACGTTGAATTTCAGCAGCATCGCCCGGTCCAAGCGCATCTCGAGAACGGGCACGCGCCCGAGGGATTCAAACTCGGCGGAGGCCGTGCCCGGCACTCCCTCCATGATCCCCTTTACCTTCTGGCCGATGCCCTCCATTAAAGTATAATCATCTCCAAAAATTTTCACCGAGAGGTCCGCTCTTGATCCCTCGAGCATTTCGTTGAAGCGCATCTGGATTGGTTGCGCGAAGTTATACGATTGCTCGGGCACTTCCTTGCTCAACTCCGCGCGCACCACTTCCACAAAACGGTCACGAGACAGGCTGGCCCCATTTTCCTTTCGCCACTCGCTCTGTGGTTTGTAGAAGATATAGAGATCGTATTCGCCTGGCGACATGGGATCGGTCGCGACGTCGCTGGTGCCAATGCGGGCGAAGGTCCGGGTGATCTCTGGCACATGATCGAGAAGGTAACGCTGGGTCTTGATACACCTGTCCAGAGATGTTTTCAGGCTGGTGCTGGCGGGCTGATACACCATGACAGTCCACGAGCCCTCATTGAGCGCGGGCACAAATTCCTGGTTTAACGTGACGTAGAGTCCGCCCGTGACCGCCATCATGGCCAGCACCAGCGCGACAACCAACCATCGCAACTCCCAGGCCAGGGAGAGGAGTGGAGCGTAGGCCCATTTGCAGAGCCGCATAATCGCATTGTCGCCCTCCCTAACGCGTCCTCTCAGGAGCAACGAGCACAATACAGGCATGAGCGTCAAAGAAAGGACCAGCGCCCCACCCATGGCGAGCATGACCGTGATGGCCATGGGATGGAACATTTTTCCCTCGATACCGGTCAGGGCCATGATTGGCAGATAGACCAGGGTGATGATCAGCACGCCGAAGAACATCGGATTGCAAACCTGATCCCCGGCCTCGCGCACAGCCTCAATCCTTTCCTTGGCGGTGAGCCTGCGACCAAAGCGCTGCTGTCTCGCCGCCAGAACACGCACGATGTTCTCCACCATGACCACGGCTCCATCAATGATCAGACCGAAGTCTACAGCTCCCAGGCTCATGAGATTCCCGGAAACACCACCAAAGGCCATGCCAATGAGGGCGAACATGAACGCCAGGGGGATGGCAGACGCCACGATGAAGGCTGCGCGCCAGTTTCCAAGCAGCAGTAACAGCACCGCTACCACGAACACTGCGCCCTGGAAGAGACTCGTCTTGACCGTCTCCACGGTGTTGTCCACCACCACGCTCCTCGTATACTGGATGCGCAACTCCATTCCTGCGGGCAGTTTGTGCTGGAGCTCGGATATTTTTTCCTCTACGCGTTTTGAAACCACCCGACTGTTCTCTCCGACGAGCATCATCACGGTGCCAAGCACGGCCTCTTCGCCATTTTCAACTGCGCAGCCGGTGCGGGTGCTGGAGCCAATGCCCACCTCGGCCAGATCTCTCACCTTGAGCGGTTCGGCGGCGGCGGCGAACTTGACTGGCAAATTGGCGATCTCAGCGGTGGTCGTCACCTTGCTCACTCCCCGCACCAGAACCCGGTCAGCACCGCGATCGATGACGCCGCCACCAGCATTTTCCACATTCAGGGCGATCACCTCGGCAAGCTCCTTGAAGGTCATGCCCGCGCTGCGCAGCGCATCCGGTTTTGGCATGATGACAATCTGGCGCTGATATCCGCCGGAAGAGTTGATCTCCGCAACTCCCGGCACCGAACGCAGATAACGTTTCACCAGATAGTCATGCTCATCACGCAGGTTCATGAGCTGTTGCTCACGCGGGAGCTTTCGCTGCGGTGCGTCCTTCTTGTAGTCGAGGGTGTAGTAGACAATTTCACCCAGACCGGTGCTGATGGGTGACATGCGGGGCACGTGATCCTTGCTGTGTTCCACCTGATCCAGTCGCTCGCTCACCAACTGGCGCGCCCGAAACAGATCAAAACCATCCCGAAACACCAGTGTGACCTGCGAGAGACCGGACTTTGTCAGCGAGCGAAACTCCCGCACGCCTTGAATGCCGGCCATTACTTTTTCCACTTCGTAGGTCACGAGTTTTTCCGTCTCCTCGGGGGCCAGACCCGGCACGGATGTGTTGATTTGAACTTGCGTGTTCGTGATGTCTGGCACGGCATCGACCGGCAATCGCAGCGCAGCAAAGATTCCTGCGGCTAGCAGCAGCAGGGCGCTCATCACGATGAACAGCCGGTTGCGAAGCGAGAAATCGATGGCGGCGGAAATCATACGGTCGCGAGGATGAACGGGCGCCAGATCCTGATGCGATAGCTCCGGTGATGGTAATGACCGGAAATATCCATCAACCTATGAAAATCATGTGGCACTTCGTTTTAAGCTGCTATTTCAAGACCGCACCCGTCAGTCGCTCGAGCTCCATCCGGTGCTTCATGGCATTCCGGCGTGTCTCGATGAGCGCGCTCATCGCCTCCAGATATTGGCGCTGCATTTCGACATAAGTGGAGACTGGCACCGCCCCCAGGCGATAATGCTGATCGGCTTCTTCTGCCGCCGTTTGAAACTCCTTCTCGGTCTCGGGTTTCCATCGAGCCAAGGCATCCATCTCTGCCTGATACGCAGTGCGATGTGTTACGAGATCGCGTTCAATGTCGCGCAATGTGGCAGCCAATGACGCCTCCGCCTGGGATTGCCTCGCATTCTCAGCGGCGATATTACCTTTATTCTTGTTCCACAGAGGCAGCGGGATGCCCAGGTCGAGTCCGCCCTCGATTTGCTTCTCGTAGTTTTTCTCACCACCGATGTAAGGTCCGAAGGTGATCTTGCCCCAGCGTTCCGATTTTGTGAGATCAATCTTCAGTCCCTGCCGCGCGAGTTGCAGTCGCTTCTGCTGCAGCTCAAAGTTCGATCGCGCTGCGTCCTGCTTGAGTGTCTCAAGCGTCGGAGTGCTGGGCAAGGCTGCCGCAGCCCCGGTCAATTCCATCGGACTGTCCGGCGCCCGTCCGCAGAGCGCGTTGAGTGATGCGACACTTTCGGCGACAGCCACCGAAGCATCAGTGACAGCCCGGTCGCTCGTCAGCAGACTCGCCTCGAGAATGCGGCGCTCCAGCTTGGCGCTGATGGAACCCGTATCCCGTTGCACCAGGACGGCAACCAGCTCTTCAAAGCGCTTCCTCACCGACGTTGCCGCGGCCTCCTTGCGCTTCATAAGAATCACGTCACCGGCACGCGCCCGGACTTCATTTGCCAATTGTGCCCGATATTGGGCGAGCCCCAACTCTGCCAGGGCGATGTCGCGTTCCGCGATGGCCTTGCGCAAGGCGATGCGTGATGGAAAATCGAATGTCTGCAAAATCTGCGCTCTGTAAACCACGCCGTCGCCTTCTGGTGTGCCGTCCAATTGGTTGATGCGCTTCCGGCCGATCTCCACCGAGAGTTCTGGATTGGCGAGTTGAGAAGCGGTGTAACGACCCGCTTTGGCGGCCGTGATTTCCGCCTCATAAAAGCGCAGCTCGGTGTTTGTCTCCAAGGCCTGGGACACAAGATCAGACGCTGACATCTTGGAGGCTTCTTTGGAACTCGCGCCGGAACAAACGATGCAAAAAAGTGCCGTGGCGGCAACACGAAGAGGGGGGAATATCATAATCGCACGAAGGGGTGGGGGTCTATTTCAAATGAAGGTTCGTGGGCAACACACTAGCACAGCACTTCTGCCATAGGGTTATTGAAGGGCAAGCTCAGGACGATTTAGATTACCGAATGATCACGTGACGCCTCCTGGGTTTTGATGAGATGATCGGCTTATACGAACTCATTGGAACTATAACCGTTACCTTGGAATGCGAATTGAACAACACCAAAGCGCCTTATGTATGGATTCGAGCATGGAACAAATTATGCCTCCAATTTCGCAAAGGTGACCGAGACAGAATTTATTTATAACGATTGATAGCCTTAGCCATGTTTCCTTATACTAACCTTCTACCGAAAAGCTGGCGTCAGCTTGCCATTATCGCCATCATTCACGTCTACCTTTGCTCGGTGGCGCTGTCTGAGACAGTTGTGGAAACCCGCTATCAATACTACCAGGAGGGCGACGGACGAATCCGTGTGAACTCGGATTATTCCCTCTTCCGCGTTGACCTGTCCGACACCGTCCAATTGGATGGCACACTGCTTTACAGTTCGATTTCCGGAGCTTCACCCACCGGGTTGCCGCCCAACTACCCCGGTGGCCCGGTGCCGGTCGTCAAGCTCACCGATACACGCTATGCCGGGACCTTGAATATCACGGCTCCGATAAGCAATCACACCCTGAAAGCCGGTTTTTCGTATAGTTATGAATCGGACTACACCTCGGTGGGCGGCTCGATCACGGATTCAATTTCGCTGAATCAAAAAAACACCGACCTTGTTCTCGGCTTCGCTTACACCAATGACACGGTCGGTGCGAATGGAACCAATTTCAGAGCCAAGAAACGCAGCTACGACTTTATGGTCGGCCTCAATCAGGTGCTGGGTCCAAATACCACGCTGAATGCGAACTTTGGTGTCGGAATGAAGCAAGGTTACTTGAGCGATCCTTATAAGCGGGTTCTGCTCAATGGCGACGTCTACTATGACAATCGGCCAGGCCGAAAACTTGAGGAACTTATTTATTTACAACTCACGCATTACTTTGAGGGCATCGACACCAGCATGGAGCTATCTTATCGCTTTGGTAACAACGATCATGGCAGTCATTCGAACATGGGAATGATTGCGTTTTACAAGCCATTATTCGACAAGCGCCTGATCGTAAGCCCCAGCTTCCGGTATTACCGGCAGACGGCGGCTGACTATTACAACATCGAGTTCTACGGAAACCCGCAGTATTATTCTGCGGATTACCGCGTCTCTGCTGAGGAGACGTTCAACTTGGGCTTGCAACTTCGCTGGTGGATCGTCCGCGACAAATTTGCCGTTGACCTCGGTTATGAACGCTTCATCAGCCGTGGCCTTGACGGCAGAACTTCGCAGTCCGCCTATCCCGATGCCAACTCAGTTACCATCGGTGTTCATGCTTCCTTCTGATCGTTTATGAGTGCACGCCTTGCAACCAATGAACCGCCAATCCGGAAGCGGCTTGAAGGAGCCGCGCTGCTGGATGTGGGTGACGGCTACTGGGAGGTGGGATTCCGTGCACTGGGTTCAGAATGCGAGTTATTCTATGCGGCCCCGGATCGGAATACGGCGGAGGCGTTTTGTGTTTCCGCCCTTGATTGGCTGGCAGGATTTGAGACCCGCTTCTCCAGGTTTCTGCCCGACAGTGTGGTGTCGCAGATCAACGCCAATGCCGGCGTCCGCTGGACGGAGATTGACCAGCAGGGTGAACTGATGCTCGATATCTGTGATGACTGTCATGTCACCACCCGTGGTGCCTTCGATGCCACATCGCTCCCGCTCAGCCTCCTCTGGGACTGGAAGCGCAAGCACGATGCCTTGCCAACCGAAGCTGAGATCGCAGCTGCAAAGCATCTGGTTGGCTGGTCCCGGGTAAAGCGCGAACCGGGACGCATCATGCTTCGTGATAAAGGCATGATGCTGGACTTTGGCGGCGTGGGGAAAGAGTTTGCCGTGGATTGCCTCATCCATCTGGCGGATTTCCACGACATCAAACACATCATGGTTGATCTCGGTGGGGATATCGCCGTGTTGGGCGAACCGCCGGAAGGTGGCGGGTGGTATGTCGGCCTGGAAGATCCTGCCGCACCCGATGAAAACTGCTACTGCGGCATTCGTTTGCGAAGCGGCGGCGCAGTGGCCACTTCCGGCGACTACCGGCGTTGCTTCAATCACGATGGTCTCACCTATGGGCATATCCTTGACTGCCGCACCGGCCGGCCCGTGGCCAATGGAACACGCGCTGCGAGCGTCATCGCGCCATCTTGCGTGCTCGCCGGACTCCTTTCCACCTCGGCCATGGTCGTAGGCGGCATGGAGGCCATTCGCGCGTGGCAACTGACTCCAGGCGTGGAGGGCTGCCTCTGGAGCAGGGGACACCTGCTCGAGACACGTGGTTTCCGCCGCACAGTTCTCCCTGACGGCTGGGATGACGATTCAACAATTTCACCAACCCATACCCCCGCCCTAACATGAAACGACGCCCCTTCATTCAACGCAGCATCGCTGCTACCATCAGTGCCATCGCCGTCGGCATCTCGCCGAGCCTGTTCGCCGCATGGAAGGAAAATGCCATGATGCCTGCTCTTTCAGGCTTCGGTCTCGAGGGAGTGATTCCTAAGACGAACGGGAAAGTAGTCTATCTCGATTTCTTGGCCTCATGGTGTGCACCATGCAAGGCCTCCTTTCCGGTTCTCTCCACCTGGCACAACAAGTATTCATCAAAAGGCTTCATGGTCCTTGGCGTGAATGTGGATGATGATGCGGCGGCCATGCAGGCGTTCCTGAAAAAGAACAATCCTGGCTTTCCCTCGGTCCGCGACGCACAGCACAAGCTTGTCGCCGCTGCCGACGTGAAGACGATGCCAACATCGTTCCTCATCGACCGCAAAGGAGTTATCCGCGCGGTGCATAACGGCTTTCACCCGAAGGACGAGGCCGCTCTCAGCGCAAAGATCGAAAGCCTGCTCGCAGAATCCTGATTCATGGCAATGCCCCAACCCGTCATACGATGAACCTACTCAAACTCCTCCTCTGCCTTGCAGGTCTCTGCCTGTGCTCCTGTGCGAACGTGAAACCATGGGAGCGTGGTCACCTCGCCAGCTATCTCATGAGGGGAGACCGGGATCCGCTTACGGGTTCGATCTCCGAACACGTCTGGTTCACCCGTGAAGCGTTCGCCGGTGGCCGCGGTGTCGGCGGGGGCGGTTGTGGCTGCAACTAATTAACTGGTGACGAATATGTGCTGGGGCTTTCGCATTCATCCAGCACCCAGGATTCGATCTTGCGCAAGGGTCGCGATGGCCGTCGTGTCACTGACTTGCGGCTTGTGCTCCGCTCAGTCACCACGACATCCTGAAATCGACGGCTTCAGCGCCGATCTGTCGATCGATTATGATGGGAGCCGCTTCCGCACTGCACCTCTGCATGTGGGTTTTGACGTCGAATGGCGGGGCGAAAAATCATGGATCAGCTTGGAATTGGACGGCTACCCCGATTTCTCAAGGCAATGGCAGTTCAGTCAGGATTTTTATGCGGGCGTCACCGTCGGGACCGCCCTCTATAAGAGTCACGAGGATCACTTCTACATCAATGCCAGTCTCAATCTAA
>JAIOQF010000318.1 GCA_021413535.1 Verrucomicrobiota bacterium | reverse complement strand
CCCGAACTCCACGCCAATGGTGGTCGATTTGATTATTTGATCGGGTTGCGCGACGCCCAGCCATTCGTTATTCATCAATCCCTTTCCCTGCATCATCCGCACAAAACGGACATCTTTGCGCACCGACCAGTTGCCGGCCTCATCTACGAGATAGGGATATTTCATTTTGGTCTTTACGGCGAGCTCCAGAGATCCCTCAGGTCCGCCTTTGGCAGCAGCGTCAATCCGGCCCATGCCGACCATGTTGGACTGCCCCATCAGGATGAAGACCTGGACTGGCTTGGTCATGTCAGCCGGCTTGCCGTCCGGCTTGGGTATTGGCTGCTCCGCCGCCGAGATGGTGGCAAAGGACGACAGGGCGAGCACCGCGAGCGCGATGGATGAAAGAGCGAACGTTCTGCGTGTGATAGGGTTCGGGTTCATGATTTGTTGGTTGTTACTGCTATTTTTTTGCGATTGCTAGGAAATCGCTCCCTTTCCACGCGCATTACAAGCCCCCGGACATGTATTGCAGGTGGGGAGGGGTGGGCATAGCGCCGTGAGAAGTTGCGCGGGACGGACGAGCAGTCCTACTGCACGTAGCCCATGCTGCGCATCCACTCGCCTACGCGAACGAGCCAGTCGGCAACGGGCAGGCCGGTCTTTCTCATACCAAAGCCGTGTCCACCTTTGGAGTAAATGTGCAGTTCTGCGGGCAGGCCGAACTTTTTGTATTCAAGGTAGAGCAGCGCACTGGCACTGGAACTTGTGACGCCTTTATCATCACCAGCATGGACAAGACACATGGGCGGCGACTTGTCGGTGACTTTGATCTCGGGTAGAAGCGCGAATGTGTCGTTCTTGCTCACGAGATAGGCGGGATAGACTGGCACGGAGAAGTTTGGTGTCGCATCATCCGCGTCGAGCGCAGGATCAGAGGTGTAAGTGCGGTCGTTCGCGTGTAGCGTGGCCATGACAGCAAGATGACCGCCGGCGGAAAAGCCGAGGATGCCGACACGATCCGGCTTGATGCCCCACTCGGCAGCGTGATGACGCACCAGACCGATGGCACGCTGTGCATCCTGCAGCGGCTCCTTTGACGGGTTTTCCTTCGTGCGAGCGGGCACGCGATACTTCAGCAGCGCACAGGTCACGCCGAGTGTGTTCAGATACTCGCAGACCTGTGTGCCCTCGTGCTCGATGGCCAGGATATGATAACCACCGCCCGGGCAGACGATGACCGCAGTGCCGTTTGGCTTCTCCGGTTTGTAAATCGTGAGTGTAGGATCAGATACATTCGTCACGCGTTTTACGTCTTTTTCATCCTTCGGCGGAATGACTTTCTCCGGTTCCGAAGTGAAGCCCGCAGGTTCCGGCGCTCCCTGCGGCCAAAGCTTCAGCGTGAGCGGTTCCGCTGCGCGCAGAACAATGGAGGACGCTAAGAAAACAAAGATGATGGCGAGGGATTTCATGATTCAGGCAAGTGAGACGGATGACCGGAACAGAGCGGCGTGACTGCAGAAGCTCACTTTTTCACTTCCCCTGCGCGCCTTTCCTCCCATTCCGGCATCAATTCGCGCAGCTTGCGCTTCAGGCCGAGCTTGGTGGCGGCAGACATGCGGTCGATGAAGAGCACGCCGTTGAGATGATCGGTCTCGTGCTGGATGGCGCGGCTCAGCAGCCCATCAGCCTCGAGCACGATGGTCTCGCCGTTCAACAAGGTGAGCGTGGCTTTCAACTTCTCCGGGCGCTTGATGTTTTCGCGCAGGTCAGGAAAACTCAGGCAGCCTTCTTCACTGACAGTTTTAACCTTTTCAAATTCGAGCTTGGGATTGACGAAGATGAGCGGGCAGATTTCCGCAACTTTTTTATCCTCGCCGTTCACCCGGCAATAAGTGACGCATTCTTCGTCATGCGATACGTCCACGATGGCGAGTTGCACTGGAACGCCGACTTGTTGCGCCGCCAAGCCGACACCATGGGCGTCGCGCATGGTCTCCAGCATGTTCGCGGCCAGTGTTCGGATTTCATCAGTAACCTGTGTCACCAATTTGCCCTTCGTGCGCAATACGGGGTCGGGATAAAATACGATGGGGAGGATCATGACGGGAGAGGTGATTCAAGATGCAGGACAGGAAGATTCAAGACAAATTGCCACGCTGCTTTGCCTATCCCCGACTTGAGTTCCGCTCTTGCGTCGTTCTATTTTGAATCTTGAATTTGCGCTGCGGCGCGCTGGATGCGGGCGGGAACGTCGTTGATCGACCAGCCGGCAGCCTTGAGCGCGTCCCAGACTTTCACCAGGAGGCCCAGCGGCGTGTCCTGGTCAGCTTGTAACTCCA
>JAIOQF010000317.1 GCA_021413535.1 Verrucomicrobiota bacterium | reverse complement strand
CTGACCCGTGGTTATCGCCACAGCCTGAGCATTCCGAGGGCTTAATCCAAAATCGCCACCACGCCCTCGTTTCTCCCGCAGAGAATCTCGATCTCCTCCGGCTTCATCACCATGAATGCCGTGGACAACGCATCAGACAAGGCGGCCGTCGGTGCAATGCACCAGGTGCGATCCGGCTTGGGTGGAACGGGCCGCATCGTTCGTGGATTGATGATGTGCGCGCCTTTTACATGAAACCCGGAACCACTCAGCGCGTTGTTCTTCAGAAGAATTTCCCGCTGGCCCTTGTTGCCGGCGGTGACAGTCCATCCATCACTGTCTGCAGCGGCGCCCAGGCCGAGCACCGTGCTGTCGCCAGCGTTGAGCAGGGCGTTTTTAATGCTCCAGTCCCCCAGCAAATCGGCGCATTGATCGAGTGCATAGCCTTTGCCAATCGCGCCGAGATCGAGCACGATCTCATCTGCATGAACCGTGACCATGTGCTCCTCGGCATCGAGATCAAAACGGTTCATGCCGACTCGGGCTCGGGCCCAGGTTTCCTCATCCGAATGGGGAATGCGCAGACCGCCGCCCGCATCACGATAGATGTTCATGAGCGGACCGACACTGATATCGAACGCGCCGTCTGTCTCGCGGTGCACTGCTTGAGCGATGCTGAGACAGTCGAGAGCAGCGAGACCAACAATGGTGCTTCCGCCTTTTTTTAAATGATTGATGCGGAAAATATCACTCTGCGAGCGATAGCGACTGAGTTCGTCTTCGAGTCGGTCGAGTTCATCGAAGACTGCGTGGGCTGCTTGCGCAGCATAAGTCTGATCCGCATCGGTCTCTGGAAGGAGAATCTCGAACTGGGTGTTCATCGCCTCATGGACGAAGCGGAAAAGGGCGGGCGAAGTGGCCATGACTGCAATGACAATTCAACGGGCCGCCGCTTGTTTCTTTCGCAGCGTTTCACGAAGATTTTTTTCAACTAGAACCGTGAGCAACACGCCTGGCCGGAGGTTGCAAGCCTCATCGGTTTGATAGATGAAGACCGGCGCAGGTGGAGCAGGCGGCTGGAGCGGGCCGATAAAATTTGGATCATCCTCGATGATGGGCGCGGCCTTCGGCGCCAAGCGGGATAGAATTTCGTCGTGCAGCGCAATGTCGGCCAGAATGACCGACGTGGGCGCCATTTTATCCGGCAAGGATTTATAATAGCCAACCTGTTTCAGATCCCGCAGATACCATCCCAAGGGCCAGCCATAACCTGACTCGATGACTTGAACGGGCATGTCATTTTTCTCCGGGTGCAGTGCGGCGAGATCGTGAATGAATTTAGACAGAACCAGAACCCGGTTCGTCGTATGCGAATAAACATAGGGATTCAGCTCATGCGCGGAATACCTGGCCAGCGGCTCCTTGTTAAAGTCGATGGCCAGGCTGGTCTGCTGACAGAGATTGTAGATGCCGGCCATGAGTGCGACGCCGAAAGCGAACTTGAACATGTAAAGTTTCGACATGCGGAATAGCGCCGCTGCGCCTGCTCCTGCCAGGAGAGCAAAAGCATGATCCACGGCGAGAACCGCCCACGGAGTTTTATACGGGATGGCCGAATAGATCGCCAGCAGACCGAAGACATAGACACCCAGAAAAACAAGAAAGGTGCGATGGTGCGACGGGCGATTGAGATCGAGCAACGCACTGATGAAGCCGATAACAGCCAGAACGCCCATGAGCGCTTCCGTCCAGGTCTTGAGTGCGTTTGGGTTCCAGAACAGAAGAGTGAGATAGTAGTGCCAGGGCTTCTCGTGACCGGCACCACCGGAACGTTGCCAGTAACTTTGATAAGTAAGGATGCTGTCGCGCACCTGGCTCCAGTCTTGAAAGCCGTTCGAATAGAACGCGACGGATGTAAGAATTCCGATGAGCGGCACCATGATCCAGCACAAGGTCCTGCCGCTGGCGCGGCGTGTATCGCTGAAGCTGTAACCGGTGTGACTCGAGGTGAAGCCGCCTCCGATGAATCCAGCAACGACATAGGCCACAGCCATGGCGGCGATGTTAAGCACGAAAGTTTCCTTCGCGGTATGCATGGCACCCAGCGAAACGCCCGCGATGAGCAGCCAGAGTTTGTTCTGCGACTGCGACCAGCGCCAGAGAGAGGCGATGAACAGGCCGCAGAAAAACACCAGCGGCGTCTCCATGATGTAGTAGCGGCTGTAGAAACACATCATGGGCGAGACCGCGATGAACAGAGCGGCAAAAACGGCGCCCGTCCGGGTCAGAACATCGCCGAGCAACAGCGGGATGAGAATGAGTGCCAGGCCATAGATGGCGGTAGCCAGACGCAATTGTTCTTCATTGATCGTGTCCGGCGACCAGCCGAGCAGACTCCCGATCCACTTCGTCGAATAATGCAGCAGCGGGCCGTGGTAATCATGCGGATCATATTGGAAACGGCCAGTCTTAAGCAGTTCGATGGTCTTGATGCCAAGAATTGCCTCGTCGGTGTGCATCGGTCGCTTCGCGAGTTCGCTGGAACGATAGAGCCAGCCAAGACTGCCCGCGAGGATCAGGAGCAGCAGCATGAGTCGCCATTTCATCAGCCTGGGTGTTTCGCGGGGCATGTCGCGAGGTAATTACCGCAGGCGCGGCGTCCGTCAATGATGCGGCGATGGTTTCCACGTGAAGATCGCGCACAACATGGTATGACTGCCGGATGCGAATTCTGATGGCATTGTGGTCCGCGTTACTCGGCGGGATGTTGCACGCTGGCTTGGTGATCGACCAAGAGCCACTGGAGCTGTTCCCAAAGCCGGAAGACGAAGTCGTGGAGGGAGATTTCACCTTTACTAATAAAAGTGACAAACCGATCCGCATTACGGGACTGGAAAGTTCATGCTCATGCCTCGAAGCCACTCTGGATAAGCCAGTCTATGAACCGGGAGAGAAAGGAAAGGGACACGCTAAATTCAAGGTCAGCAGCTTCACCGGAAAACACGAGAAAGTGCTGCATATTTACACCGATGATCCAGCGTCGCCCGATACGATTCTCACGGCAGTGATCGACATTCCGGTGATCGTCAGCGTGGAACCAAAACTCGTGCAATGGATCATCGGCGATCAGCCCGAGCCCAAGGAGTTCACGGTCTTGATGACCGGCAAGGATCCGATCCACCTCACCCAGGTCGAGTCCACCCGCCAGACCGTGACAGCAACCTTCAAGGAAATAACGCCAGGGAGAGAATACCGCATCATCGTCACCCCCAGCGCGACCACGGATGTCATCATCGGTGCGGTGACATTGCGCACCGACAGCGTCATTCCGAAATACCAGCGGCAACTGGCTTTCTACAATATTGTGCGTCCCGAGCAGGCCGAGAAACAAAAGAAGTCAGAGGCGAAATGAAACTCCACCAGGAAGTCTTGATTCTGTTTGCACTAACAGTGTTGGCTGCGGCGGGAACTCATTTCCTGCACCCGCGCGCCCCGGCCTGGCATGAAGCAGATGAATCACTGCGCGATGACGAGATCACTTTGCAGCACATCAGCCAGACTTGGAAGAATGATGTGCTCTGGATAGATGCCCGGCCCAGCGCGCTGTTTGGCAAGGCGCACATCCCCGGCGCGATCAACATCAACGAACAGGAATTAGAGTCGCAGTTGATCGACAATATTGCCGTGTTACAGGACAACAGAAAACCAGTGGTGATCTACTGTGATTCCAGCGCCTGTCAGGCCAGCCGGAAGATTCGGGATTACCTGGCGCAGCGGCTTCCAACTGAAGAATTTTATGTCTTGCGCGGCGGCTGGAGCGCTTGGTTCCAGGAACAGCAACGGTAATTATTTTTTCTCCGCGACAGCCGGAAGCCTGGCTGCGGTAGCGGGTTTCGCCGGCATGATATCACTGCTGGATTCCGGCGCGACCTTGGCAGGTTGGGCGATAGAATTGGCTGGGAGTGTGCTGCGCCAGTTGAACTGCGGCACGGCGGTGATCTCGACCCACTGATAGCGATCTTGTTTTCGCCAGCGCAGTTCAACGATCGCAGCCAGGTTCGCCACTTCCCAACCAATGCTGCGGTCGAGATTCAACGCCAATGGCGAGCCCTTGGGAATGAAAGCATATCCAGAGTAACCCGGCGTAGGCGGCATCAGTTCAAAGCAATGCTTCTTGTCAAGATTCGGCACATCCTCATCAAAATAGTGGGTGCGCCGCACCATGACGTGGAAGCGCGCGGGTTCATCCTGCCATTTTTGCAGGAAACGCAGGAGCAGTTTGTCTTTGAATTCCGTAAGCGTGAGCCAGTCTACTTTCCAGCCTTCAGGACTGGATTCCACCATGACCGGCAAGGGCTCTGGCAGGTCAGGACCTGAAACCTGAAAGACGCAAAGCGGGGTGCCGATCTCAGGTGATTTATCATGACGAATCAGTTCGATGCTGCTCACGCGTAAGGGACCGTCTGGATTATCGGCGTAGTATCGCTCCATCAGCGGACGGACTTTTTCCTGCGGCTGGGTGTAAAGCAGACGTTCCTGCCAGGTTTTTGCCTGGAAGAACTTGTTCAAAATTTCAGCAGCAGGTTTCGCTTCGCCACTGGCCTTAATATATACCGGCTTTTCGTCACCAAGCGTTGCGGCAGCGGGGCGGCCTTTTTCAGATGGCGGAACTTCCACCAGCGCCGGGTTCGATGAAGAACCTGGCGCGGGAGGTATAGGAGCGATGGTCTCTGGCGCGATGTAATTACGCGGTTTCTTTGATGCATCATCGGGCTCGACAGGCAGCGCCTTCTTGACCGGAGGATCAGACGAAACCGCCGGAGGATTAGCCTTGCCGGAACCGGGTGGCTCCACCAGTGTTGCCACGGGAATTTCTGGTTTCTTCGTCATTTCTTCGGCTGTCTGCGAAAGAAGTGAACCCGCGTTTGAGCCGGCAGTCGCTGGTGTCACTTCCACTAAAGATTTCGGAGAGCCGGGCATTTCACCGCTCCCATTGGGCGCAGGTGGTGTCGGGATTTTTACCGTTGTGTTTGCTGCTGCCGCGTTGGTGTCAGTCGTCTTTTTCACCGCAGCAGGATCTTTGGCGACAGCTATATTTTTTGCAGCGCCGGGCTGAGTTGGCGTTTTAACTTGATTCAAGAGAGCCGCGACCGCGGGGTCAACCCCGCCAGAATCGGGCGCATCGGATTTTTGGAAACGCGCCATTGCGCTGTTCCAGTAAACTTTGACCTGGTCTTTGAAAAACCAGCCGGCACCCGCCAGAGCGGTGCCGATAAAAAATAACGCGCCCACCAGCGCACCCCAACGTCGCCCGCTTTCACTAGAGGAAACTCTTCTGCGCTTCCGTTCCGGAGCAGGCTCTTGAGTGACCGAAGGTGTGCTGCGAGTGAAATTTCCCGGCGGCAGACCAGCCTTGGCCGTGTTGAGTGGCACGCCAGCAGCTGGCGTTGGCCGAACCTCGTTCGAGACCGCTGGTGGTGACTGCTGCGGACTGCTTTGTGGAACTTGCTGCCAGAGCGGAACAGCCGTGGCCTGCGGTGCCGGGCTGGGAACTGCCGCTGCGATTGGCTGAGAAAAGGTTGTCTTTGGCTGTAGATCAGGCGCCTTGGACTGAGGCGATGTGATTTGAGTCCGACAACTAGGACATGGCCCTGAAATACCTGCCATGGTTGCGGGGACAGTCAGCTTCACCCCGCACGATGTGCAGGAGAATGAGATGGTGTCCTCGGCAGATGGAATCATGAGTAATGAACGCCCCACTCAAGGTGGTCCAGAGCATTTCTATGGCGCATTCAGCCAAAATTATTAACATTTGTCAACCAATTCCTATTCTAACCATAAAAATAATCCTTATTTATTCTAGAAATTAAAGTTCGTGACATGCACCCCTGTAGTTTCAAGAGGAACACAACCTTCAACCCAGCTTCCATAACGACCTAGCTCTACTGCGGAAACGCTCCGACGACGACACCACTGGAAACATCTGAAATGAGAATATTATTCCACGAGCAGTTGAAAACCGGACTGATAGAAGATTGTTCCACTTGATGCCTCATAAGTCAGAAACAGAGAAGTTGGATATGAATGAAGCGTGCTTCTTCTTTCCAGTTATCTATAGATTTGTTTCAATAAACCGCCGCCCAGCGCGTCATGCTCGGGCAATCCCATCATTTTATGAAAATCCACGCCCCTCTTTTCGTTGCTCTACTCATGCTCATTGGCATCCATCCAGTTGCCCGCTTGTCCGCTGCCGCTCCTGATGACGATTTGGAAAAAATGCGCGCCCGCGCCCAGAAGCTCGTCGAGCAGGGAAACCACGCGGAGTCGCTCGCGCTCTACAAGACGCTCCTGCAACGGGACGATCATCAGGGACAAAAACTCGCGATAGACCTGAACTCCGCAAAAGACTGCCTGACCAATCTCAATCGCTGGGAGGATCTCGACGCCTTGGTGGATGACGCCGTGCAGCACCACCCAGACGACTGGCAGCTTCTGAAAATGGCGGGCCAAATTTACATTCTCTCGGGGCAGCACTACGGCCATGTGCAGAACAACACCTTTCATCGCGGGCAGGCAGAATCATCCGGTCGCTGGGTGAACTGCTTCCTGCAAGACCGCGCGCGCGGCCTCGGCTTCGTGCAGCGCGCGTTGAAAAAAATGCTGGCCACGCCGGATGTGCCAGCCTCGGAACGCGGACGTTTTTTCAACGATTGCGCGACGTTTTTCATCAACGGCGTCGATGCGACAACACTGTTGACCCTGACCGATCTTGAAACACCGCCCGATTATCTTTCCGGCGATGGCTCGGAAAATCCCAATCCTTATGGCTGGCGCGGACGCGGCTATTATCCTCAGCAGAGCATCGCCACGCCCGTCGGTGCGGACGGCCTGCCCGTTTATCATCAATTGCCCGAATCATGGGAAGCGGCGAAGACCGATGGTGAACGCTGGCGCTGGTTGCTGGCGCAGGCGGAGAAAGTGGACGAACGCTCGGCCATCGAAGCGCGTCTCAGCTTCGCGCAGTTCATGCAATCGCAGATTGGCGAACAAACGCTGGTGCAATGGCATCAACGCGGCGGCGCCACGGATCCGAAGGAACTGGCCGATGCCTTCCAAGTCTTGAAGACGCTGAAGGACGATGAAACCTACGCCCGGCTCGCCACCGGTGCGAAGCGCTTCGCCATGCCGGAGGAGTTCAACTACATCAAACTTCTCTCCACCATCGCGGACAACAAAGTGGA
>JAIOQF010000313.1 GCA_021413535.1 Verrucomicrobiota bacterium | reverse complement strand
AAAGACGAGACTGGCCACCGTCAAAATCTTGATGATCTGATTCTGCTGGTTGTTGATCAGGCCGAGCGTGGCATCCAGCAGGAAGGTCATTTCGTTCGTCTGCTGATTCGTGTAGTCATCCATGCTTTTAACGTCGCGCATCACACTGCGGAACTGTGCCGCCAGTTCACCGCGCATCCAGCCGGAGGCATTGTGCAGAAAGAACTGAAGAATGCGCGCCAGGCTCACCAGACACTCCCGCAAATTGGACACCAATTGGTTTCGCCGACCCAACAACTTCACCACCTCATTCAAGTCTAAAGCCGTGATGCCAGCCTGATGACTGTTGGCACTGAAAATTTCGTGTGAGACCTTTTTCAAATCAGTCTCCACATTCTGCAAAGCGTCCGCGATACGGGCGACGATGCGCTCCACTAAAAGGAGGAATACAGCGTCACTGCTTACGGGTGTGGCGCAGAGTTTTTTTACAAGATCCGGCAGTGCGCGAAAGGACATGGGATCTGCATAGCGCACCGTGGTCAGCGTCTCGCTGTTGATCACGAAGGTGATCGAGGTGTTGTCAGGATTCGAAGTGTCCAGCCCCACCGGTAGCCAGGCCGTCATGTAGAGTGCGCCGTTCTCAACATACAAGCGGCTCGATTCCTCAATCTCTTGCATCTCTTCGCGCGTCGGCAGTTGATATTCGAGCCACTGTTCCGCTTGGATTTCTTCTTCACGCGAAGGATTTAGCAGATCAAGAAAGACGGCATTGTCCGGCAGCGGATGCTCTTTGGGAGCATCCCAGTCGATGAGCTGTCCCTGCTGGGTGATGAGGCGAAGCATGGCGCAGTGTAGCGTGGCTGGAGCGGATGCAAGGCGGAGATAGATGGGTCGGCAGCCTTCTGCCGATCAACCATTGGGCGGGTTCGGCAGAGGGCCGCCGACCCACTTTAATTCATTCCGCAAACAAACCGAGTTGGGCGGGCTCTTCAATTTTGCTTGCTTTCGCTTTGCGTGATTTGGCGGGCAGGGGAGAAGACTCTTGCAAAACAGCACCCTCATTCGGCGGATGTCCCGCTTCGAGACGTTGGAGAATTTCCCGGGCGCGATGAAGCACGCTATCGGGCAAGCCTGCGAGTCGGGCGACTTGAATGCCGTAACTTTTCTCTGCGCAACCGGCGATGATCTTTCTCAGGAAGATGATCTGATGATTCCACTCTTTCACCGCGATGTTGTAGTTTTTCACTGCGGCGCAGGTGTGAGTCAGAGCAGTCAGTTCGTGGTAGTGCGTGGCAAACAATGTGCGTGATCCGATCACGTCATGCAGATGCTCGGCCACGCTCCAGGCGATGCTCAGTCCGTCGAAGGTGCTGGTGCCGCGGCCGATTTCATCCAGAATCACCAGGCTGCGTTCGGTGGCGTTGTTCAGGATCATGGAAGTTTCGTTCATCTCCACCATGAACGTGCTCTGCCCGCGTGAAAGATCATCGCTGGCGCCGATGCGTGTGAAGATGCGGTCCACCACGCCGATCTCCGCACTGGAGACGGGTAGGTAACTCCCAATTTGCGCCATCAATGTGAGCAGGGCGACCTGCCGGATGTAAGTGGATTTGCCTGCCATGTTGGGGCCGGTGATGACCAGGAGACGGTTCTCCTTGTTCTCCAGCGTGGTGTCGTTCGGAACGAAACGTTCGCCAGCGAGATTTTGATCAAGCACCGGATGCCGGCCATCGCGGATGAATAGATTTTGCGTCTCGTTCAAGACGGGTCGCGTGTAGTTGAACAGCCGGGCGGTTTCTGCAAGCGAGCCCAGCGCATCGAGCACGGCGATGGCTTCCGCAGTCTCCTGTATCTCCAAGAGTTGGGCCATGGCCCGGCTGCGCAGTTTGCCGAATTCTTCGTATTCCAAGGCCTTGGCCTTTTCGTCGGCTCCGAGGATTTTGTCTTCTACGCGCTTGAGGTCTTCAGTGATGAAGCGTTCGCCGTTCGCCGTGGTCTGTTTGCGTGTGTAATCCTTGGGCACGCTATCGAGATTCGATTTCGTGATCTCGATGAAGTAGCCGAAGACGTTGTTGTATTTGATCTTGAGCGACTTGATGCCCGTGCGTTCGATTTCATCATTTTGCAGTTTTGCAATCCAGTCACGTCCTTGCGTGGATGCACTGCGCAGCTCATCGAGTAAGGGCAGGATTTCTGACCGGAAGATGCCGCCATCCTTGATCGAGGCCGGTGGTTCCGCGACGATCGCTGTCTGAATTTCCGCCGCGATGCCCGTGAGATCGCGCATTTGTTCGAGCAAGCCATTGATCAGCGATGCCTGGGGGAGCTCTTGCATCAGGAGTTTCAAAGCCGGAACGATGTCCAGTGCCTGAGCTAGAGCCGCGAGATCGCGCGCATTGCCGCTGCCTTGGCTGAGGCGGCCAGCGGTTCGCTCGAGATCGCGCACGTCCTTCAATAAATCGCGCACCTGACCTAGCAGCGTCGGCTCCTGCAACAATGCTGCGATGACCTCCTGCCGCGCGGTGAGTTGCGCCACATCGCGCAGGGGATGAAGCACCCAGCGCCGGAGTTTGCGCGCGCCCATCGGCGTGCAGGTGCGGTTCAACGCATGGAGTAGCGTGTGCTCAGCGCCTCCGCGGCTTGATACCAGCTCCAGATGCGACTGGCTGGCCGCATCCACCCACACGCCGTCGAATGGCACGGCGACGCGCAGACGTTTGATGTGCGCAACATCCTTGCGGAGCTGGAATTGCAAATACTGCATGACCGCGCCGGCAGCACAGACTGCGGCGCTGAGATGGTCGCAGCCGTAGCCATCGAGCGACTGCACTTTGAAATGCTGCGTCAGCGCGTGGATCGCCTGATCGTGGAGAAAGAGATAACTTTCGCAAACTTGGGCGCCCTTGGGCGAGCCGATGGCGGCGAGGAGTTCGGTCTGATCATCGGCATAAAGCAGCTCGCTCGGAGCAATGCGCGTCAGCTCGTCATTCAGGGAGTTGATGTCGTCGAATTCCGCGACCTCAAACTGGCCCGTGGTGTGGTCGACAAAAGCCAGGCCGTGCTTTTTGCCTTGTTGAAAGACCGCCGCGAGATAGTGCGACTTGTTGGCATCGAGGAAGCGCGAGTCGGTCACGGTGCCAGCGCTGATGATCTCCGAGAGCCCGCGTTCCACCAGCTTGCCGGGAACGACATCACCCATTTGCTCGCCGATGGCCACACGCTTGCCCGCGCGGATCAGTCGAGCGATATAGCTTTGCGCCGCATGATGTGGCACGCCGCACATTGGGATGCCATTCCGTTTTGTCAGCGCCACGTTGAGGATGGCGCTGGCGGTCTTCGCATCCTCGAAGAACATCTCGTAAAAATCTCCCAGCCGGAACAGCAGCAGCACATCCGGAGCCAGCTCCCGCCGCATGGCGAGATACTGTTTCATCATCGGGGTGGTGGCGACCGGATCGGACATCTCCGCGCATGATAGACGAAAGCGCCGGGTTCCAAGCTTAAAATTTCCGCATTGATTGAACCTTGAACCCTGAACCTTGAACCTCTAAGAATGGCCATGCGCATTCTTTCAGGTCTCCAGCCCACCGGGCGGCTTCATCTTGGCAACTACTTCGGCATGATGAAACCCGCGCTGGCTTTGCAGCACGAGGGGGAGGCCTACTATTTCATCGCGGATTATCACTCGCTCACGGTGATTCAGAATGCGACGGAGTTGCGCGACAACGTGACCAATCTCGCGATCGACTTCCTGGCCTGCGGACTGGATCCCGAGAAAGCGGTGTTCTTCCGCCAGAGCGATGTGCCGGAACACACGGAGCTGGCCTGGATCCTCTCATGCGTCTGCCCGATGCCGATGCTGGAGAATTG
>JAIOQF010000312.1 GCA_021413535.1 Verrucomicrobiota bacterium | reverse complement strand
ATAATGTGCGCATCGAATGGAAGTTTTGGGAGCTTGTCGCTGCCGGACTTTACAATTGCGGCCTGGAGGTTGGCGATGAGTTTTATGAAATCTGGCTCTGGCCGCCCAAACTGAATTTCCAACTCAAGATCGCCTGTTTTTTTGAATTTGCTGATACGGTCGGTAACCCATTTCAAGGGCGATGTGCTTGCTTGCAACCTTTCTAAGCTAGCCTGCACATCCGCCACCGTAATTGCGCTGCCATCCCAAAATTGCCCGCCGGCACGGAGTTTGACAACGGCAGTCATTGCACCTGGCAGGATTTCTACGCTCTCAGCGAGCACAGGAACCACCTTACCCTGTGTGTCCAAGCGGACCAGGCTGGCATGGATTGCATTGCCAATGGTGGCACTATTAACTTCTTGCATTGCGACAGGATCGAGCGTGATTGGATCGGCTGGCACAGCAATCACGAGCCGTTTAGCCCCTCCCGTCGAAGGTTTCTCCTCTTGCTTGCATGATAGAAGGGTGCTGGCAGCGGCTGTTATCAACAGCCAGATGAAGAATGCTCTTATGCTCATTGGATCTCTGGTAGATTTGTTCACTGGTGCATGCTCACCAAGTCTGCCAACAACCCTTCTCCGCGGCCTGGTTGCCATTTCCCATAGGCACCCCTTTCAAGGCCTATGACCTTGAAATCACCCTTTGCCAAAAGCTCCCCGTCCCACCTCGCGCGGAGGAAGTAGCCGGGGTGTGGGTTCAATGCCGTTAATGTCAAATTGCTTGTCAGCGGATACTCATACCTCCAAGCCACAAGGTTTTCAAGCACCTCAGGCTGGCAACCACTGATTGGGATAAAGTCAGTGTAATCGAGATCAAACAGAATGCGCAATTTGGAGTTTCTGAACTCCTTGGCGATGGATTCAATCGCTTGCCGATAGTCGTGTAATTGCATAACCGGCTTCAATTGACCAGCCGGCGAGGGTGACAAGAATGAGCCTAGGCTCCATTGGTGAATCTCAGCCCCGTTTAAGCGGCGACCAAGCGTGATGACTTCATCTAAATTGGTCGGAGTCAGCAGCGTGTTCACACCCACGGCCTCCACGCCGCCAACGGCTCTTAGTTTGAGTGCGGCGGTCAGTAATGGAGTCTCATTTTCTGGAGAGCGCAATCGAACTGATGGAACATCCAAACTGACGACGACCCAAGACAGTGGGTGACGAACAAACTCAGGGAGGTTTGTTTCCAAACCTTGCGCGCTGGCTGTGATAATTCCGAAAGTCCCAGGACGCTTTGAAACGGGGGTAGCATGCCATAGGCGGATAATTTCGAAGAGGGTGGAAGCGTCTTCCATCACCTCCTTGCCCAAAGCGCAGACGTGTCTAACGAAGTGCGAGCTCGGTGAGGTGATGAACTCAGACGCCATGCGCGTAATTTGAGATTTCTGCAACGGTGACTGGGCGTGCGTGTTTAGCTGGTTCAAGAGGCAGCGCGGACCACACGTTGAGGAAAGGCGACAAACTGCGGTGGTCTCAATATTGACCAATATTGTCTGATCTTTGTTGAGTGCGGCACCCGCGGTGCCGGCTTCCAATGCGTTTTCAGCAACTCCTGGCATATTGCATCCTAAATCTTACTGGCGTTTGTTGAAGTTATGGCGGTCCATGCGGAGGGCGCACAAATGTTCAGTTTCCCGAAGGTTCCTGAAAATGCTATTTGCCGTGATTCCAAGAATCGTTCGACTTGAAGCCGTGGCAGTTCGATCACCGGAGCAGTCCATGAAAAAACGTCGTCATCAGTTTTGGCGAGTTCCGTGTCGAAGCCCTGCAGATTGCGGATAAATTCCTCTAAACCGCTGTCCGATTCGGCTATTAATGTTCCTCGCAAATCTTCTTTTCTTCGACCGTTATATATCCAGCGACCGACTGCATCGGAGGTGAAGTTGTCTGAAAACAACCAAGTGAACCTGCGCTCCAGTTGCGGAATTCTCGGTCTAAGGCGATCCAAAAGCATCAAGTAAGCCTTGTTCAAATCTCCTGTTAACCCCCCTTCTGACTTTCGAAGGCAAAAGAATGCTTTTAGAGTGCATGAGTTCTCCCAAGGAGAACCAACGACGTAAGGACTGAGAATTTTCAGGTAAAATTTGTCCAAAGCATGCGATTGCAGAATTTTGACGCTTTCCACAGTGACATCCCAAAAAAACGCCACTTCTCCGCCAGGGTTCCTTCTTAACCACGCATCAAGGCGCTCTCGTGCTGCAAGTTGCGATACTTTGTTCGAAACCAGTGGAAGGTATTGTTCGTCGCCAATAGGTTTGCCCAAAAGAGGGCGTAGAGCAGCCTCCAGTTTATGAAACAACGAGGGGCTCTGCTTAAGAAAGGCAGCAAATCCAAGCCTTTCTTTCAAAAGTTCATCCGATGCCGCGCGGCCAGCTAGGCGCAACCATTCTCTGCAACAATTAAATGGATCGGCGCGATCAACCTCACTCTTCAAACAGCCAAGTTGGATCGAGTGATCCACCGTCGGAGTGACCGGCCCCTTTCGCCATGCCAATACTAAGTCTGGGCTGACACCTAGCTTCTCAGCGAGCTTTGAATTGCCCCCAAGATGCTCCGCCAAGTGCTGGAGCGCATCGCGCAGTTTCGCGTGCTCCTCGCTTGTCAGTTCAGTTCTTCGTGGCCTGCCCATAGATTTCGGTTTTGGACAGTAGATTTCAACCGGAACGAACGCAACACTCATTTCCGGGCACTTTCAGCCAGCCCGCGCTGCCGGACGGACGACCTTGTGTCGCGAAACAAGGTAAAAAAGACGAAAAAAAGACTATTGACACGAAGGATTCGGTTTACGATACTAGTTCTCAAGCGACCAGGATCGTTAAGATTTCTAGCCATGACATCTTCTTCACATAAACCCCCTTGTTGCTGCCACCCGTGCAGGAAGCGGGAGCTCGACAAACGCATTTTTGAACTCAAGGCGGAAGTGGCGTGCGAGTTCTTTAACCCTGGGCTTGTTGCTGAGCACAACAGAAAAGAGCTGCATCGCCTGGAGGCTGTTGCTGAAAAGTTTGATGCGATGTGTTGGTGATTGTTTCTTCATAAAAGCGGGTGGTTCCAGTGGAATCACCCGCGGATTGTATTTGTCTTAGTAACACCCGCCAAACGCTCCGACTTCCCGTAGGGAGCAGTGGGCTGGTTGCCCGACGATGACGTGATCCACCACGTCAATTTTGAGCAACTGCCCAGCGCGGATGAGGTCGCGCGTCACCTTGATGTCCGCCTCGGAGGGCTGTGGCTCACCGGATGGATGATTGTGCATCACCACGATGGCGCTCGCCGCTGCCGCAATCGCGGTGCGGAAGATTTCCCTCGGATGCACCAGCAGGCAGTCGAGCGTGCCCACAGACACCAGATGATGTCCACGAATCCGCCGCCGCGTGTTGAGGTGCAACACCACGAGACATTCCACCTCCGGGTTGTAGTGGGGATGCGTCGTGATGTGCGCCCGCCAGTAGTCGGCGGCGCGTTGGGGCGTGTCACACATTTGCATCTCGTCCGGTGTCGGACATTCCCGCAGGGAGACGAGCTTCCATTCCTGGGGCTGGCTCCTACGGATTTTTGACTGCTCTGGCGATTCTGACTTGAACAGTTCGGCTTGTTCCATTGTGCTCCTTCTGGCCGTCCGCCTGTATCAGCAGGCTGCTTCTGGTTTTGTTGACTCCTTGGCCGGAAGCGTGGACGGCCACTTTGTTGTGGCAGCCAAGGAGAAAGGAAAAGCCCCTTCCGACCGGAGTCGAAAGGGGCGTGAATCAGCCGAAGACAAGCTCCTGCTGCACGAGCGCCGTTTTCAGGCGCTCCATTTCGACCGGACTTGGCGGTTTGCCTTGGGCCTTCGCCTCCGGCGTCTCAACCCGCAGTGCCTGTGGCAGCCACGGGGTGAGGTAGTGGAGGTTGGACCAGGCGGCCCAGCATTCCATGCTGAGCGCATTCCCATGGATCACGCGCGTCGGGATGCCCCAGA
This sequence comes from Verrucomicrobiota bacterium, assembly GCA_021413535.1. GTDB lineage: Bacteria > Verrucomicrobiota > Verrucomicrobiia > Verrucomicrobiales > Verrucomicrobiaceae > VFKE01. The sequence continues at coordinate 1,149 of JAIOQF010000312.1, read as the reverse complement.
GCGTCGTGTTCACGAACGCCATGTGGCAGGCCGTGCGGTTCACGTCGATGGCAGTCACCCGCAACCGATGCCGGACCTCCGGCGGGCAGGCCTGGGCCAACGACAGAATCATCGCCCCGGCCCCGCACGCTGGCTCACAGACCGTGATCGGGCCTTCTGCCGGCAAGTCCGACGGGTTGACGAGCATCCGGGCCATGAGGTCGCAGATGCACTTGGGGGTGTGGAACTCACCGTTCCACTGCTGCCCTTTGTGGGACACGGCACACTCCATGTAGTGGGGGCCGAGGAGGTCCTCAAAGGGCCGTGACTCCATTTCGGCGACCAATGCGCCAAAGGCTTCCGCAAACAGCTCCAGTTCCGGCTTTTCCCACCGTTTGGCGGCTTCAAGGTATTCGGCTTCCCGCGTCCCGGCGGCAAGCGCACAGGCCGCGAAGCAGACGAAGGCATCGAAGACGCTGCGGGCATCGTGGTGGTGGGAAAGGCGTTTGAGGAGGGTGCGGAAGTCAGGTGACTTCGCTTTCATATCAGAGGCGGTAGTCCTCGAAGGCGGCCGCGAGGCCGTCCTCGTCGTCACCCATGAGGTCTTCCAAGGCAGCCTTGGTCTCGACGCGTCCCGGGTCGGGCTGCGCGCCCTTGGGACAGCACGGACAGCGCGCCACATTGATGACGCCCTGCCCGAACTCCCATCCGGCTTCCCGGAACACCTGGCGGTATCGCTCGGAGAGCTTCTGGCGGCGGGAGAGTGACCTCCACCGTTCAGCTTCCGCGTGGGTCAGCCCGATCTCGAAGATGGCGTCCTGCCAGAGATGGTAAACATCCCAAGGCTCGCCACAGGTGGAACAATGCACGTCCATATGGCCTCCTTTAATCGAGCAGTTGCGCAATCTCCTCGGCCGACAACTGGCTCGGCTGGTCGCCTTCCTTCTCGAAGACGTGGGTCTTCACGAAGAGGAACCGGGCGAGCCGGGCCGCAATGTCATCGCGGCCTTCACGTCCGGCATCATCCTCGTCGAGGATGACGACGACCTGGCTGTGCCGGTCGGTGTGCCGACGTATCAGCTCCTCCTGCGCGGCTGACATGGTGCTGCCCATGAGGGCAACGACCTTCTTCACCCCGTGCTGGTGGAGCTTCATGCAGTCGAAGAACCC
>JAIOQF010000311.1 GCA_021413535.1 Verrucomicrobiota bacterium | reverse complement strand
AGCGTCTGGATGACAACCACGTTGTGTCCATCGAACTTGATGTGATCGAGCCCAGCCATGATGTCGTCCACGTCCGAAAACAGGTCCGAGATCAGCACCACGAACGAGCGTCGCTTCATCAACAGCGCGATGTCGTGAAGCTGCTTGGCGATGGTGGTCTTCGGCACCGGCTTCGTGACGCGCAGCATGCGGTCGATCTCAAGAATGACGCCCATCGACGAGCGCGGCGGCATGTAGGCACGCACCTCGGAATCAAAGACGGAAAGGCCAACGGAATCGCGCTGTTTCAGCACCATGTAAGCGATCGATGCCGCGAGAAATTTCGCGTATTCCAGCTTGGTAACTTTTCCCGAGCCGTAAGACATCGAGGCACTGGAATCGACCAGAATGTGGCAGTCGAAATTGGTCTCCGCCTCGTAGAGCTTCGTGAAATATTTTTCCGTGCGGCCGAACACACGCCAGTCGATGGAACGGATCGGATCGCCCGGCGAATACTGCCGGTGGTGCGCGAACTCGGTGCTGAAGCCGCGCAGCGGACTGCGGTGGCTTCCCACTCGCAATCCCTCCACGACTTCGCGCGCGACCAGTTCGAGGTCGCCGAGTTTTTGCAGCGTCTCTGGATCGAGATACTGCGTTTCAGGTAAGTGGACGGACATGTGTTAGAACCGGTGATTCACTCCAAGGAACTACCGGTCCGGTTACTTCCCGCCTGCAGGAACCGTTTCGAGAAGCTTCGCGATCAGAGTATCGGAGGTCATGCCTTCCGAACGGGCCGCGAAGTTGGGAATGATGCGGTGCCGCAGGATTGGCAGGCACAGTTCCCGGATGTCCTCGATTGAAACATGGCAACGACCGCGCAGGGCCGCCCTTGCTTTGCCAGCGACGATGAGATTGAGCGACGCGCGGGGACCCGCACCCCAGGCCATGAGCTTCTTGACAAAGTCCGGTGCATCCAATTCGCCAGGACGGGTCGCCCTGACCAACGCAGCTGCATACTGAAACACATTATCCGCCACTGGGATGCGCCGCACCACGTGCTGGAATTCCAAAATGGTCGGCCCATCTACCACCTTATTGGTCACCGGGTCGTTATCGGTGGTCACGCTGCGCATGATATCGAGTTCCTCGCTATGGCTCGGATACTTGACCATGATGTTAAAGAGGAAGCGATCGAGCTGAGCCTCGGGCAATGGATAGGTGCCTTCTTGCTCGATCGGATTCTGAGTCGCGAGCACAAAGAACGGCGCGTCCAGTTTGTAGTCCTCACCGCCGGAAGAAACCCGCTTCTCCTGCATAGCCTCAAGCAGGGCCGCCTGCGTCTTAGGCGGCGTCCGGTTGATCTCATCGGCGAGCAACAGATTGGTGAAAACTGGCCCCTTCTGGAACTTGAAACTGCGCCGGTGCGTCTCGGGATCCTCCTGTAACAGCTCGGTGCCAGTAATGTCGGACGGCATCAGGTCGGGCGTGAACTGAATGCGCTTGAAACCAAGCGACATGGTCTTGGCCAGCGAACTAACAAGAAGAGTTTTGGCGAGTCCGGGCACACCGACCAGGAGGCAGTGACCCCGCGCGAAAATGGCAATCATCATTTCGTCGATGACATCCTCCATGCCCACGATAGTTTTGCGCAATTCTTTTACGATTGAGTCTCTGGCTGCGCCAAGTTTCTCCACGGCCTGAATGTCATCTGCTTCTTTGCTCATATGGTTTACTTTTTGATCTGAAATTAAAGTTTTGTGGGGTTAGTTGGATAACTCTAAACGCCGGCGCGAATCGGATATATCACTGAATTGGTGATTTCTTGAAATTATTTCTGGTCAAGTCGTCTCATTTTAAGACAGGTTAGTCGCATGATCCGAGCTTTTTGTCTCCATCTCCAACAAAATCAGTCGATGTGCGTTTTACCCTTAAGACAAGCCACTGATTGAAGTAATATTAGGAAGCTGTTAGAAAACGAAATGTAGATTACAAACAGCACTGACTGCCGCAGTAGCATGCGGGATCTGGTTGACAACTGTCGAGAAGAACTGGGTGACGAGCACTTTGAAAATATTTTTTCAGTTGAAGTATTCATTCTTACAAGACCTTGCTCGAGTTCGGTAAGTTCGCGCTTGTGGCAGCCACTTTAGTCGACTTCAGTGGTATCCTTTTCTGCTTGCCGCGAAGTTGGAGCGGCATCATACTGCCGCCCGTTATCTGATCGGTCAAGATGTGGGGGTATAGCTCAGTTGGTAGAGCGTCTCGTTCGCAATGAGAAGGTCAGCGGTTCGAATCCGCTTACCTCCACCAGCCGAAAATAAACGGGCCGTTTCTTCCGAGGCAACGCGTCAGCCGTATTTAACAGTGGCGCCGCAAGCGCCGCAATGTGGCCCGCCAAAGCGCATGGGCTGACGATGATCATAGTCCGGAAGAATCCAGACCGTCTGACGACGACGTCGTCGAAGCCAGCGAACGAACATGATCGCAATCGTGGCGACTAACAGTGCACCCGTGAGTCCAAGCCCGATCCAAGGCAGCCATCGCTGACGAAACACGGCGAAGGAAAAACGTTCCACTGACTGCACCGAGCCAGTCAGACTGACTTCGCTCAAAGTTGGCACGGGTTCCTGCGGGTGCGCTTCCAATGCTGGCAAAACAACCACCGCTGGCTCTGGCTTGACCGCAGGAAAGGCACGCTCCAGCCAGAACAGACGAGTGGAAAGCTGGGTGGCAAAACGCTGGAGTTGCTCGACCGGATCGGATGCTTTTTGCGCATCCAACCGACACGCCGCAGCGAGCGTTTCCAGATAGTTCGCCTCTACGCATCGGGTGACATTCTGACTGAGAAAAAGTCGCGCGCGCTGCGGTGCGCCCAAAGGATAAACAACGAGACAGCCGGATCCACGAGCAATTTCGCCCGAGGCGATCTGAGAAAGATCGACGCCTGGAGGCAATTGCTGGCCGACATCGAGCAAGAAAAATCGAGCTTCCACGTTGGCGTTTTCCGAGTGAAAGACCAGGAAGCGAGTCAAGTCTTCCGTCTGAGCTTCACCCAGAATTCCCTGCGGATCAATGACACGAGTATTGCCCGGAGCGTTTTCCCCAGCGCGGAGAGCCTCGGCGGAGATATCAACCAAGGCTGGTTCAATGGTCTCATGCGCTTTCCGATTACTGAACAGACTCCGGGGAAGAAATCGCAGCCATGAATCATCAGCGACTTGCGCGGCATCATTCTCACCCTTGGAAAGCATCGCCGGATGAATGATCAGGGCGGGATTGAAATCATCCGGCCACAATCCTGCACCCAGTGAATCAAGATGGTCACGCTCCTCCCATTGAGGCAGCGCCAGGAACCGGTCGGCTTTCTCCGAGCGAACTTCAGTTTGCAGGACAATGCTCTGCAGCGCGATCCATCCGGTCACGATGCTACAGACCCGCGCGATAGGAAATCTTCTCATGGCAGTAAGCGACTGTGGGAACTGTCACCTCCATCTTCCATATCTGGATCCAACATTTGTCGAGAGGCTCCGCTTCCGCCCAGAAATTCTTCTATCGCGGCAGGCGGCAGCACATCGCGCCGCAAGGCCCCGCGCGCGACTTTGCGCACCGTGCGGGCCACTTCATTCACCACGCTGGTAATTGCCGGGGCATATTCAGCATGCCACAACGGCGTGCGCACGTTGCGCAAAATGCGCTGGAGAACTCGTGGCGGCAGTATTTCCTCCAAGGCGTAGCCGACCATCAACGCGGCAGTCCGAGCCACTGGATCCAGCACTAGGGCAATCGCATGTTCATTAAGTCGAGGATGATGCTCCGCCCAGAACAAGCCCCGGTTGAGCAGAAGAAATGACAGTTCGATGGCCGTGAGTGTCGGCGGCAACTCACCGATGTAGACGGAAAAATAAAGCTGCGGGTAATGTTCCTCAAAATTCACCAGCACCGCCTCCACCTCCCTCGCCTCATGAACCCGAAGGCAGTGAGCCTCGTCCCAAAGCCGCCGGAGCGGGATTAAGTCAGATCCAAACGCGGCCATCATGGCCGACAGACCGAAACCACAGCGGCCGCAGCCAGCCATTCCAGTCATCCATTCGGCACCACATCGCGGACAATCCATTATCTGGGCAGAATACACATTTTGCCAAAATTAATCAAGCAATCTTAATAAAAGTGCGGCGCCCTGTCCAGCCTGACGAGAATTGTGTTTACTTTGCGATGCGAATACGCTTTAACATAGGGTTACATCGGGCCTTATATTATAAAAAGACGACCCGTTTGTAGATTTAACAGCCCGTTCCATCAAGCATATGAATTACTCACGCTCATTCGGTTTAGCCATGGCTCTGGCCATGATCGGAACTGCCCAGGCAGCATGGAATCGTCTCCCCATCACTGAAGCCCGCCAGTTCGACTTGGCTGAAGAATCTATCCCCGGCACCGAACTTATCTCCAGTTCCAGCATCGGCAACGCCAAGGCGCTGGTCAGCAAGACGCTGATGGATGATGTCAACTTGTCCGCCGGCAAGAGCAACGCGACACTCCGCCTGCACAAGCAGCAAAACGTCAGCACTATCGCCTTCACCAACGACGGCGCGGAAGGCGGGATTAGCATTACCGGCAGCAGCGACAACAAGAACTGGTTCAATCTGGGCAGCGCGGTCTTCACCGGTGACGACCGTGTGGTGCAGGTTCATCTGGCTACAGCCACCGCAAAATACATCAGCTTGGCCTTTGAATCCGCCAAAGGCGGAACCATCCGCTCCTTCGAAATCTTCGGCACCAGCACTGACAATGACTTCAAGCTGGTGCCAACCGGCGAAGGCGAAGGCGGAACTTCCATCAACTTGGTGGACGTTCGCAATTCACGCCCGATTTATGCGTTCCCTACGCCGACCAACATGGGAGAACTGAACGAATTTCACAACAAGTTCGTCTTCCCCAAGAGCAAGGAAAAATACCGCACCATCGTCTATGACTTGGGTGAGACCCGGACCGTCAAGTATTTTGCCACCACTTATTCTCAGCGCCCGGTGCGCGTGGAAATATTCACCTTTGAAGAGCTTCCCGAAAAAAAAGACTGGCGTGGAAAGCTCACCCTTGATCCCGAGATTTTCAACAACCTCAAGCCAACCGCAGTGGGCGAAGATCCCAAGGGAATCGGCCACATCAAAATCACCCCCGGCAAGTCAATCAGCGTTCGCTACGTCGCACTTCGATTCGAGCCCGACTACCAGCGCAGCGCCGCCGTCAGCCTTCTCGATTTCAGCCTCAAAGACTTGGTCGCTGCAACTGCGGGTTCCTTCGGCATCATATCGGACAATTTCTCGCCGCCGCCACAAGCCCGCTTCGCCGCAGTCAATGACGGAACTTTTGTGGTCAGCGATGTCGAAGTGATCAGCCTCGGAAATTACCAGCAAGTTCCAAACGATGGCAGCAATCAACAAGGCGGTCAGCAAGGCAATCAACAGAACAATCAAGTTGTGGAGAATACTGGAAACAATTACAACGGCGGTGGATTTGGAGGCTACTATCCCTACACCGGCGGTGGAAATGGCGCTCAAGTCCCCGTCAACAACGACCAAAACAACGACAATAAAGAGAAAAAGCCGAAAAAGCCGAAGAAGGACAAGCCGCCGAAGTCGCCTTAGTTCGCCGGGGTTGGTTGCTTGCGATGATTTCCGACACTGCGTCGACAGGTCGTTTATTTCGCAAATTCCTTTGCAGAACTACCCGTCTGCATGGTCTCAGCATCCTAGATGGATGCTTGATCAGATGCTTCGATGAACCGCCGCCCCGCATGTCGCCTTCGTTATTTTTGTCCTTCATCATGCCCGCCAACTCCTGCGCGTCAGTGCCCCGCACCCGATTTTTCCGGGACTGGCTGACGATGGGAATCAGTTTGGCAATTGCATTCAGCGCGTCAGGCGCTGAAGAAATCCCGTCCGCGCCAGACGCTTCACTGAAGGCCCTGCCCCAGAAAAATTCCCTCGGGCAAATCTTTCTCGAGGTGCCCGGCACACCCGTATTTTTCTCAGTTTATGAAACCCGCGTGTCTGACTGGGCGGTCTTTCTCGCGGATACTTCATACAACTGGTCATATAAGCCCCATTTCCCGCAGTCTGGCGACCACCCGGTCGTCAACGTCAACATCCGGGACGCGATCAAATTCTGCGAATGGCTCACCGCCAAGGAACGAGCCTCAGGATTGCTCACGCAACTGCAAAGCTATCGCCTGCCCACGAATCGTGAGTGGGATGTGGCTGCAGGAATTCTTTCGCAGGATACTGAGCGCGCCACCAGTCAGAAGTTGATTGATGAACAAACATTCCCCTGGGGACTGGAATGGCCGCCCCCCAGTCATGCGGGAAACTTTAACTCAAGCGAGATCAACGGCGGAGACGACGGCTTTGCCTACACTGCACCCGTGGGCAGTTATACTGCCTCAAAGGATGGCTTGCACGATCTCGCTGGCAACGTTTGGGAATGGGTTTGTGATCCCGATGAAAATGAGATCCGGGCCAAACTTCGCGGCGGCTCTTGGGTCTATTTTCGCAAAGAGTATCTCCTGTCCTCCTATCAATATGATGTGCCTCTGGATCTGCATGCCCCCAGCATCGGATTTCGCATCGTGCTGGAAGACAAGCACCGCACCAATATATTTCTGACGCAACAGAATCAGATTAAAAAGGAACTCGCTCGAAAACGCCGGGAGGAAGTAATGCTGCGACCAGCCGTCAACGCTGCGGAGATCGAAGAGATGCGAAAAATTTTCACCGCCAGGCCTGACGCACCCGTCGATGTCCCGGCTCTGCCTGACTCCAAGACCCTCAAGCCCGCCGCGCCCGGCAGCAACTACACCAACACTCTGGGCATGACCCTCCGCCCCGCTGGAAATGATCAGGTGCTGTTCAGCACGTGCGAAACCCGGGTGCATGATTATCAAACATTTCTTATCGCCACCCAGAGACAATGGAATCGCAAACCGAGCTTCAACATCAAGCCCACTCATCCCATCATGAACATCACCTGGGCAGAGGCCATGACATTTTGTGAATGGCTCACCAACAACGAACGAACGCTGAGGCTCATCCCACGACAGGCTATCTATCGTCTGCCAACCGATTTGGAGTGGAGCACCGCCGTGGGGCTCCCCACAGAAAATGGCAACGACCCTTCCGCCAGACACCTCGATAATAAAACCGATTTTCCCTGGGGACTCCAGCCAGTGCCCCCGCCTGGCAGTGGAAATTTCGATTCAGAGAACATGTCCGGCTACCAAGACAACTACCCACATACGGCGCCGGTAGGCTCGTTTTCTCCCAATGCCTTCGGCCTTTTCGACATGGCCGGCAACGTCGCTGAATGGTGCATGGATACCTGGCCCGGAAGCAAGAATGAACATGTGATCCGCGGCAGCTCCTACCTCAGTTCCACCCGCAACACCTTGCTCAGTTCAGCACGATTGCATGGTGCGGAAACAGCGGCCCGCACCAACGTCGGGTTTCGCTGCGTTCTCGACTTGCAGCCGCACTGAGTGACCGCAAGAGCGAGTGACTGCCAGTGCAATCAGTGCCACACTTCAGCATGACCGACACCATCGCCGCCATCAGCACCGCCTTGGGCGAGGCGGCCATCAGCGTGCTGCGACTTTCCGGCCCGGATTCAGAAATCATCGCCACAAAAATTTTCCGCTCCAAGCAGCCGGTGCGACAACTGTCAGCGCGCAGCGTAACTCAGGGCCGAATCGTGGATGACGCGGACCGCACCGTGGACGAAGTGCTGCTCACGATCTTCCGCGGACCCGCTAGCTACACCGGTGAAGATGTCATCGAAATCAGCGCGCACGGCGGCATCCTCGTCACACGGCGCATCTATGAACTGCTGCTGACCAACGGCGCGCGCGCCGCCATGCCCGGTGAGTTCACCCAGCGCGCGTTCTTGAATGGCAAGATGGACCTCACGCAGGCTGAAGCGGTGATGGATTTGATTCACGCACAGTCGGAACTCTCGCTCCAGGCAGCCGCGCAACAACTAGAAGGCCGACTGGGAACGGAGGCAGGCTCCATCCGGGAAGACCTCCTCCAGCTCGTGGCCCATGTGGAGGCATATATCGATTTTCCAGATGAGGACATCGATCCCGACACCGGTGCGGCATTGAAACTGCGGATGGAATCGATTCACGCGCGCCTCTGCTCCTTGCTGGATACCGCGGAGCATGGCCGCATCCTGCGCAGCGGTGCACGCACTGTAATCTGCGGTGCGCCTAACGTCGGCAAGTCATCTCTCCTCAACGCGCTCAGCGGTCAAGATCGTGCCATCGTCAGTCCGCAAGCGGGCACCACGCGCGATACCATCGAAGAAGTGCTGCACATTCACGGACTGCCTTTCGTTCTGGTGGACACGGCCGGATTGCGCACGCACACCAGCGATTTTATCGAATCCGAAGGCATCCAGCGCACCAAGCGCGAACTGGAACGCGCCGATGTCATCATCGAAGTGGTCGATGGCAGCGTTCCTCAAGATGAAGCCCATCGCGTGCCGGTCACGCCGGGAAAACGCGGACATCTGTTGGCCTTGAATAAAGCGGATGCCGGACTGCACCCGAGCTGGGGCTCCACTTCCGGTTTGTCACTTTCCTGCCAGACTGGTGTTGGTCTCGATCTTCTTCGTTCCGCCATGCGTGACGCCGTGTGGAGCGGAAACGATTCCGGGGCTTCGCCACTGGTCGCCATCAATGCCCGGCATCAGCGCTGCTTCCAACGCGCCGCAGAAGCCATGGAAGACGCGGAAGAAGCGTTTGAGCACGACGGAACGCCGGAGCTTATCGCCTTTGAACTGCGTGATGCCTTGCAGGCCGTAGGCGAAGTAACCGGCCGGGTCGATGTCGAAGAAGTGCTGGGCGCAATCTTTTCCCGGTTCTGCATCGGCAAGTGAACTGCGATTGACCGCATTCTTCACTTTCATTTCTGTGGATTGTGTTCACTGTCGCGCTCTAGCACACACCCCATACCTGAGCACCCCCGAGAAATGAGCAAAAAAGTTACTGCCTGGAACATTGAAGACTCCGCCGGAGTTTACGGCATCCGTGACTGGGGCAACGGCTACTTCGACATCTCATCCAAGGGTGAAGTCGTGGTCAACTTGCGCGATGGCAAAAAAACCAAGCCAGTTTCGCTGGCCGATATCGTGCGCGGAATGCGGGAGCGCGGCACGCAGCTTCCGGTTCTCATTCGTTTCGGCGATCTGCTGCGCTGGCGCATCGAGGAACTGAACGAGGGCTTCGCGACTGCCATCAACGAGGCCAAATACCGCGGCGTCTATCGCGGCGTCTATCCGATCAAAGTGAACCAGCAGCAGGAAGTGATCGAAGAAGTCACCCGCTACGGAAAAAAATATCACTACGGTCTAGAAGCCGGCAGCAAGCCGGAGCTGATCGCAGCCCTGGCTTACATGCAGGATCCCGAGGCATACATCGTCTGCAACGGCTACAAGGATGAGGAGTTCATCGACCTCGCGCTTCACGCTCAGCAGATGGGTTTAAGAGTGATCTTGGTGCTGGAGATGCCGAGCGAGCTCGATCTCATTTTGAAGCGCTCGAAAAAGCTCGATGTGAAACCCATGCTCGGCGTGCGCATCCGCCTGTCGACGGAAAGCGCGGGGCACTGGAGCAGCAGCGGCGGCGACCAGAGTGTGTTCGGCTTGAATATTTCCCAGGTGATGGCGGCCGTGGATACACTGCGCGACGCCGACATGCTCGATTGCCTGCGGATGCTGCACTATCACCAGGGCTCGCAGATCCCCAGCATCCGCGCCATCCGCAACGCAGCCATGGAAGCTGCCCGGGTCTATGTCGGTCTCGTGGAGGAAGGGGCAAAGATGGGCATCCTCGATCTCGGCGGCGGACTGGCCATCAGCTACGACGGACTGAAATCAAATGACGCCAGCAGCGCCGACTATGGCATGAAGGAATATTGTGCCGACGTGATCGAAGCCATCGGCATCGTGACCGACGAGGCAGGCGTGGAGCATCCCGACATCATCTCCGAGTCGGGACGCGCCATCGTGGCTTACTACTCGGTGCTGGTGATGAACATCCTCGATGTGAATCGCTTCGAGACCTCTGGCATCGACAAGCTGCCGAAAAAATCACCACCGCTGTTGAAGCACTTTTTTGAACTGCGAGAGCGGATCAAAAACAACGGCGACAACCTCACTGGCGAATACCTTCAGGAAATCTACAACGACGCCGTTTACTACCGGGACAAAGTGCGGAGCGAGTTCAGCACCGGGAAGCTCACCTTACGACAACGCTCGATCGGCGAGGAGTTTTACTGGGAAGTGCTTACTTGGGTTGCCCGTCAGGTGAAGGACGGCGGCTTCAACGACGAACAGATGGAGCGCCTCAGCGCCGTGTCCACAGACATCTACTACGGGAACTTCAGCGTCTTCCAAAGCCTGCCCGACTTCTGGGCAATCAATCAACTCTTCCCGGCGATGCCAATTCACCGGCTCAAGGAAGAACCGACTCGACTGGTCGTGCTCAGCGACATCACCTGCGATTGCGACGGCAAGATGGACAAGTTCATCCACTCGCGCGAGATCAAAACCAGCCTGCCCTTGCACGACATCAAGGTCGAAGACGAATACATGCTCGGCATCTTCCTCGTCGGCGCCTATCAGGAGACACTCGGCGATCTGCACAATCTTCTTGGCGACACCAACGTGGTCAGTGTGAAGCTGGAGAATGGCCGGCTCAAATATGTCCGCGAACTCGAAGGCGACACCGTGGCCGAAGTGCTGGATTACGTGGAATATGACCCCAAGGAACTCATCCGTCGATTCCGCACACTCGCGGAAGAAGCAGTGGTGAAAAAGCGCATCTCGCCGAAAGAACGCCACCATATCATGGAGGCGTATGAGGAAGGCATGCGTGGCTATACGTATTTCGAATCGTAGCAGCCCGAACTTTTTTGCACGTCACGCCAGCGACGCTTCGCGCTCACGACTGCCGATCCAAGGCAGCACGCTCAGCCTGCGCATGATGGCCTCGGCATTGTATACGGCGAGCAGGATCGCCGCGCCCGCTAGATCAGCGATGAGCGAGTTGCGGAAGAAGGCGAGTGTCGGTGGAAGTCCAGGCGTGCCGGTGCCGGTGGTCAGCGCCTGCACCCAGCCTGCGACATTTTTCATGTAGGCGGGTTCAGTGATCCACGAGATTGTGTTGGTGACCAGATAAAAAATCACGCTGCACGCGAGTGTGCCCAAAAGGGCGTCCAGCACGCCAGCCCGGCCGCGAAGTCGCGCGCCAAAAAAGGCAGCAGCGGCATAGCAAACATAAGCGACGAGCACTTCAAGATGACCATTGGCTTGAGACCACCACGCTGCACCTTCACTGACCAGATCGATGCCAAGAAGGATCAATGCCCATGACCACCAAGGCAACGGCTTCGGAAATACCACCGCACCAACAAAAGCAAACGCCATCAACGGCGAAAGATTAGGCCAGCCAGTGAGCATCTGATGCTGGGTCAGGACGCGCAGAGCGAGCGCGGCGATCATGAGGATCAGCGGGAGCCAGACGTGAGAATGGCGATGAAGATTAGAATGCAAAGACATGGCGAGATAGAAATGCAGGGTGCGCCATACGACAAGAGGCAATTTGTCTAATCTTATACTAGACAATTATTCCAGTCCAGCTAGTCGTATTTTCATGTCATCACGCAAAATCATTGCCCCTCTTGTTTTCTGTATTTGCCTGGGTTGGCAATCGCTGAGCCACGGAGCAACCTACATTTCCTATTTGCTGGTTCAAGGTCCATTCGGCCCGAGCCATGAAACGGAAACGCAAAAGTTGGAGGTTATTTACGATGCAGGGAGGCTGACGACCGGGCAGGATCTGCTTAATGCAGTTTTTGGAGGGCCAGTGGCGCAACCTTATCCGGATGACCAAATTAGTATCGCAGGCGACGCAACCTTCGGCGCGACTTATTTATACGGCACCAGTTATTTTGTAAATGCATTCAACCTTCATGGAACACAAGTAGCAGATGAATTTAATCCTTCATGGTTCAACTATGCATCTGGCGGTGGTTATTTCAGTGATCTGTTTCCTCCTCCAATTTCCGGTTCATACGATGCAAACTCTTGGACGCTGTCTGCGACAGGTCAGACCGACCGACTCCTGCGCTACAACGATTACACGGGCGCAACTTATGATGCGTGGGTCTTTTC
>JAIOQF010000310.1 GCA_021413535.1 Verrucomicrobiota bacterium | reverse complement strand
AGGATAATCAGTCAAAATGGAAAACTTTATGAAGCCTATTGTTCTTGCAATGCTGTTCTTGATCTCAGCGACGGCGGTCAGCTTGGGCTCGGCAAAACCAAACATCATCCTCATCCTCTGCGATGATCTCGGCTATGGCGATGTGAAGTGCTTGAATCCCGATGGCAAGATCGCTACGCCGCAAATGGATCGCATGGCCAAGGAAGGCATGATGTTTACGGATGCGCACAGCAGTTCCGCGGTCTGCACGCCCACGCGTTACGGGATTATGACGGGACGCTACAACTGGCGTTCGCGGCTCCAGCGCGGCGTGCTTGGCGGCTTGAGTCCGCGATTGATCGAGCCAGGTCGCCTGACGGTGGCGTCGCATTTGCAGAACAACGGATACTTCACCGCGTGCCTTGGCAAATGGCATCTGGGAATGGATTGGGCGAAGCGCGATGGCAAGGAGGTCAGTAATCTCGCCGTCGAAACCTCCGAGCAAGCCGGTAACGTGGACTTCAGCAAGGCTATCGCGAACGGTCCCAACAGCGTGGGTTTTGACTATTACTTCGGCATCAGCGCCTCGCTGGACATGATGCCATATACGTTCATTGAGAATGATCGTGTCGCTGCGCTGCCCGACCTCTCCGCCGTGAAGTTTCCCATGATGACCGGGCACGAGGGCGGGTTCACCCGGACGGGCCCTGGTGCGAAGGGCTTTGATGCGGTCAACGTGCTGCCATCGCTGGCGAAGAAGGCGGTGGAAGTCATCGAGCAGCGGGCATCGGACGCGAAAAAAGGGAAGCCATTCTTCATCTATATGCCGCTCAATGCGCCGCACACGCCGATCAATCCCTCCCCGGAATGGCTGGGCAAAAGCGGAATCAATCCGTATGCCGATTTTGTGATGGAGACCGATTGGGCCATTGGCGAAGTGTTGCGCGCGCTCAGTGAAAACGGACTCACCAAGGACACGCTGGTCATCGTCACCAGCGACAACGGCTGTTCCCCCGCCGCGAAGTTTGAGGAACTGGCGAAATTCGGACACAATCCCAATTATCATTTCCGGGGCAACAAAGCGGACATCTACGACGGTGGACACCACATCCCGTTCATCGCGCAATGGCCGACAGTGGTGCAGGCGGGCACGAAATATGAGTCTTATGTTTGTCTGACGGACTTCATGGCCACAGTGGCGGACATCATCGGTGCCACGCTTCCTGTAAACGCCGCCGAGGACAGCGTGAGCTTGCTACCGGCACTGAGCGGGAAGACCACGGCTCCGCTGCGTGAAGCCATCGTGCATCATTCGATCACGGGGGCGTTTTCCATCCGGCAAGGAAATTGGAAGCTGGAGCTCTGCCCAGGTTCCGCAGGCTGGAGTGATCCCAAGCCCGGCAAGGAAGCTGCGGACGCGCCGCGCATTCAGCTTTACGATCTGGCCAACGACATCGGCGAGAAGATCAATGTGCAGGCGCAGCATCCCGACATCGTGACGCGACTGACAAAGCTGCTGGAAAAATATGCGGCCGATGGAAGAAGCACGCCTGGCGCGCCGCAGCCGAATACGGTGAACCCGGACGTCATGAGCGGCACCAAGCAGGCAGGGGCCAAGAAGGTGAAAAAAGCGAAGGCGGATTGAGCATGGATCCAAGTTGAAGTGCGGCCCGCGTCAGGCTGCGCGTTTCTTCTTGGAAAACAATCCGTATTTCGGACTGAAGATATAGCTCAGCAGGAAGATGGCACCGAGCACGAGGACGATGGTGGAGCTGATGTGCCAGCCCAGAGGATAACTCAGGAAGAAGGCGGTGGTTGCACCAAAGGCACCTATCAAACCACCACCGATAAACATGGTGCGCGCGGAATTTGTAAAGAGATAGATGGTGGCTGCGGGCGCGACGAGGAGGCCGACGCTGAGGATGCAGCCGACTGCTTGCAGCGAGGTGATGAGCACCAGGATGATCATTGCGAAAAGTCCATAGCTGAGGAGTTGCACGGGCACGCCGAGGCTGGCGGCGACGTTGGGTTCAAAGAGGTAGATCAGGATCGGGCGCTGGAGGGCGATGAGCATCAGCACCGCGGCGGCGATGATGGCGAAGGCGAGCCAGAGGTCGGCATCCGACATGCCGAGGATGCTGCCGAAGAGCCATTCGTCGAGCTTCTGGCGCAGATCGAGTTTGGAAAGCAGGATGTAGCCACCGGCGAATGCGGACGTATATAGGATTCCGAGTGCGGTGTCTTCATCGATTCGCGAAGTGCGGGCGACGAAGAGTGAACCTAGGCCAACGAACAGCGCAGCGAAAACCGCTCCCACCAGTGCGCTCCATTGTGACAGTCCGACCAGCAGCACGGCCAGGGCGATGCCGGGGAATAATGCGTGGGAGAGCGTATCCACTTTCAGTGCAGCTTTGCGCAGAACGACGAAGGCGCTGACGAAGCCGTTGCCAAAACCAAAGAGCACGCAGGCTAGAAGAGCGCGGCGGGCAATGGGTTCGTGGAAGAAATCGGTGAAGGAGGACAATTGGAGTTAAGAGTTAGGAGTTAGGAGTAGCGTAGGCTTCGGTGATTTTTGATTGGGTGAAGTATTCTTTTACGGGGCCGAAGGTAATTTGATGGCCGGCTTTGAGCAGGAGAACGTCGTCGTAAATACTGGCGACGGTTGGCAAATCATGATGACTGGCGATGAGGAGTCGGCCTTCTTTCGTAAGATCGCGAAAGAGACTGGAGAGCGTGTCCTGAGCTGGCTTGTCGAGTCCGGAGAATGGCTCATCAAGGAGGAGAACATGAGCTTCCTGAGCGAGAGCGCGGGCGATGAAGGCGCGCTGCGGCTGGCCGCCGCTCAGCGCGCTGATCTGGCGGTTTTGTAGATCAAGCAGTTGCATGGCTGACAAGGCGCGTTGCACGATTTCGGCGTCATGTTTGGCAAATTTGCGCCACCAACTGGTGCTGGGGTAACGGCCCATTTCCACGAGGCCGCGCACGGTGATGGGAAAGTTCCAGTCAATGTCGCCACGCTGGGGGAGATAGGCGATTTCGCGGCTGCTGCAGGTGAGCGTCTTGCCGCGCCAGATAATTTTGCCGGCGTCTGGTCGGAGCAGGCCCGCGAGGCATTTCAACAGCGTGCTCTTTCCGGCGCCGTTGGGGCCGATGAGCGCGAGGCTGCGGCTGCACTCCGTGGCGAAGGTGACATCTTGCAGTGCTTTCACTTCGCGGTAGCTGGCGCTGAGTGCAGTGACTTCCAGCCGGTGATGATGCGCGTGATTTTCGCGCGCACCCCAGCAGACATGGCCGTCGCCATGCGAGTGCGAATGATCGTGCGTGGAAGTGCTCACCATTTGAAGTTGAGAATTTCTTTTAAGATAAAACTGCTGGACCAGCGGGTTTCCCGGCGCGTGTCGAGTTCATCGGGCTCGAGTTCCACGGTGATCGCGGTGTCGGGCGTGCCATCCGGCCACTGGGCGGCGAGAGCGAGTTCGAGACTGTCTTGAGTGATGGGCAGCGATGTCTCGATCTCGATGGGGGATGTCAGTGGATTGAGGGAGACGGGGATTAACTCCCTGTTGCTTTGTTTGAGCGAGAGCGTGTGCGGCAAGTGGGCAAAGCGAATGCGAACGAAGGTGTGCCTGGTGCTGGCGGGTTCTGCAACTTCCACTGCAGTGCGGTTCGCTGGTTTTTCATTCGGGCGCGCGACGGTGAGTCGCACCAGCGGGATGGCGAACAGCGCGAAGGCGATCGCGCTGATCAAACATTGAAGCAGAGGGGAACCGCGCATGAGGAAAGGATGAAAATGATTATGGTTTTAATGCGGCTACAATCGCATTCACGTTGTGCTTCAGCATGGCCTCGAAAGTGTGGGCGGTGATGGAAGTGCCGTCGGCGATCAACGGTTGGCCGGCTTTCGCTCCGGTTTCGCGCGTGATTTCCAGGAGGACTTTGGGGTTGGCCTGATCCTCGGGAAACACGGCGCGGATTTTGTTTTCGCGGATGATTTTCACGGCGTCGGTCACGTATTGTGGCGAGGCTGAGTCTTCTCGCGAGATGCCGAGCACAGGGATGGTCTTGAAGCCAAATTCTTTGCAGAAATATCCGAATGAAGCATGGCCGGTGACAAGCTTGCGGTCGTTTTTGGAAATCTGCGCGAGTTGCTGCTGCGCCCAGCTTTTCAACTCGGCGAACTTCTGTTGGACTGCGATGGAGTTTGATTTGTAAATTTCCTTATTGGCTGGATCGGCGGCGGCGAATTCATCGGCCACGATACGCGCAGCTCTTTGCATGTTGTCGGCGCTGTGCCACCAGTGGGGATCGATGCCGCCCGCAGCGTGGGCCGGGCAGCACATGAAGACTTCGGAACCTACGGAGATTTTCAGCGAAGGGATGAGCCTGCCAACCTCCACGATCTTAACGTTCGGACCGAGGTTGTCGTGCAGTTTGTCGAGGTAACCTTCCAGATGCTTGCCGGAGGCGAGCACGATTTTCGCATCCCGGGCATCGCCAAGGGTGCGGGCGCTGGGCTCAAAATGATGAACGTCTTGGCCGGGCTTGAGGAGATCGACAACGCTGACGCTAGTTCCGCCAATCTGGCGGGCGAGGTCGCCCAGGATCGGGTGGAGCGCGGCGACCTTGAGTTCCGCCATGGCGAGGCTGGCGAACGTGAGACCTGCCAGCCCAACGAGATAATAACGGATGATTTTCATGGTGATAAAGTGTGGAGGCTTGGCAATGGATCGCGGAATTTTCAACGCACCTCGGGGCCGCCCCAGTTGATGCCGACCTGGGCCCAGACGCTGTTCGCGTGGCCGAAATCGCTGCCCTGATCATAGTTGTATTGCGTGCGCAGATACATCGAACGGTTCTTGTTCAGGTAATATGTAATGGAAGGGCTCAAGCGAAAACGTTCATCAAGTCCGGCGGCGGCGATCCCGCTGACATAATCGCCACGCAGGCAGAATTCCAAGCCGTTGTCCAACCCATAGGTGAATGCGGAGTAGATGCCGAATTGATTGAGGTTCGTCTGGCGCGGCGTCTCCTTGTTGTGATCCACTTCTTCGGCTTCAGGCTCCTCGCTGGGGAGGTGGCCGCTGATGGCGCCGAAGTCGCGCAGCATGGCTTCGGTGCGCCAGCGGAAGTAGCGGCCTCCCGGCTCGTAGCCGTTCTGGCGCCACTGATACTCGAAGTGAGCACCGTAAATTTGCGTGTTGAGCCCCCACTTGTTGTCGCCCCACGCGCCACTCAATCCGCCGCGGAACTGGTGAAAATCGTTGTAGTCAAAATTGTTCGTCCAGTTTGCCACCACGAAGGTGCTGTCGAACTGTGCGCCCCCGGCCTCAAACTCTGGCTCCGCAGCGGAATCTTCGTGGTGGTGTTCCTCCTCTTCGCGCGGCACGCCCACGCTTACGCTGATGAGCGAGGTCCAATTCACAGGCAGTTTCCAAGTCAGTTCGCCACCGATGGTCGTGAGTCCGTCCTCGCCGAGGATGAGGCCGTTGACGAGATACTGGTCCGCGAAGTTCCAGGCGTGGTTATGGATGCTGTTCTGGAAGCCGAAGCGGTTGAGATACTGGCCGCCGCGCAATTCGAGGCCGAAGGGCAGGTTCTTGATTTTGCCGAACCACTCTTCGAACTCGTGCTCCCAGACTCTCTCGTTGCCATTGTAGGCGAGAAGGAAAGTGCCGAAGCCTTCGAGGTAATCGCCTGCGCGCAGGGAGGTGCCGAACTCGAAGCCCTGCACGGTCCAACCATCTCGTTGCGGGTCATGGTGAGACACAGCCAGTCTTTCCTGGTTGATCGTGGCGCCACCATAAGACGAAGTAAAATGAAAGTCCGGGAAAAGGATGCCGCCGAGATTCACATTTTCACCCGTGAGCCATTTTATCTGTTTGGCGGCCGAAGTGTCGTCGGCTCTGACGCTTGCGAGGCAAGAGATGGCCACGATAAACACGATCACCGGGCAGACGCTTGATGGGTGTTGGGGTGCAGTTAGCATCAGCAAGAAAGGAAATT
>JAIOQF010000007.1 GCA_021413535.1 Verrucomicrobiota bacterium | reverse complement strand
CGATGACATGCCACGGCATTCCCAGTTCAACATCCGTGCGAACGCCGGTTTCAGGAGCGGTAATGGTGGGCATGTCGGGTTTCCGGTTCGGAAGAATGGGCTGCCGCGATTCGCAGATAACTTATCCCGGCCAGCGTCTAGAACAAGTCCGAGCCAGATTTGCGAGACACATTACAGGGCCAGTCGGCGCAGCACTTCGTCGGGCGCGAGCTGGAGGCCGATGTAGAAATCACCGAATTCCGCGTAGCGCGCGCTGACTTCGTCGAAGCGCATTTCATAGACGATACCCTTGATGTGATAAGTGTCGTGCGCCAGCAGGGTGACACCCCATTCGTGAGTATCGAGCCCGGTGGAGCCGGTGATAAGCTGGCGGATTTTTCCGTGCCAGGTGCGACCGATTCGCGCATGGCCGGCCATGAGCTGACGACGTTCCTCGAACTTCAGCGAATACCAGTTGTCCTTGCCATCGCGGCGTTTGCTCATCGGATAGAAACAGACCACCGGCCAGTCCAGCGCCATGTTCGGATAGAGACGATCCTGGTTGTATTTCTTCATGCGCATCCGCCATTCGTTGATGCGCAGTTCGAAGTCTTCCGTGCCTTCCACGTCATTGGGATTGAGCACCATCTCCGTGCCGTGATCTTTTTGCGTGAGCAGCTCCGCCAGGATTTGCTTCTTGTATTCCTCTTCCGAGGTCGTGTATTCGCTCAGCTCGGTCATCGAGTAGTAGCTGAAGCACGGCTGCAAAATATCCGCGCCAAGCGCCAGCGTGAGTTCCTTTTCAAAACGGTTCGCATCGTGGAGATCCGGCGTCAGCAGCATGAATCCAAGATCGGCCTTGGGTGTGACCACGCTGAAGACCAGCAACTGTGTGCGAGGATGGGCGCGCACTGTCGCCACCAGGCGCATAAAATTCTCCTTGGCCGCGCTTTGTTCGTCTTCGCCGAGGGAGCGCCACATCGCCTGGTCAATGGTGTAGTAAAGATGGAGCACCTGCAGACCTTCGAGCGGGACGAGAGGCTTGACTGGCGTGGCAGTTGTCTGAACGGGAAAGGGAATAGTGGACATTTTCAGAGAAGGTAATGGGGATCGAGACCATGCAGCTGGTTTCCGGCGAAACAAGCCGCGTGATGGGGAAAATCAGGCTGATCCTCGTTTCAAGCCCCAGCGAAGTGCGGGTGGCACGATGAAAAACCATTTGAATACGCGGTGAAAACTCCTACCTTTTGTGCCCAACTCAAAATTCAATCATGGCTGACGCAGCAAACAAATACGCCCAAAACGCCGCCGGAAAGTTCTACGTAGACGACCAGTGCATCGACTGTGACCTCTGCCGCGAGACCGCACCAGCCAACTTCACGCGCAGCGATGACGGTGGGCACAGCTATCTCTACAAGCAGCCGGAAAACGACGAGGAACTCCGTCTCTGCGAAGAAGCCAAGACCGGCTGCCCCGTCGAAGCCATCGGTGACGACGGAGAGTAAAGCGGGCTGCATTTTTAATTTGAAGCCGTGCTCTGTGAAGGGCGCGGCTTTTTTTTGGAGCAGAAAGAAGTCAGACGTCAGTAAATCAGTGGGCAGTAGGTCAGTAGGCATCTCAGTCGTAGTCTCACATTCAGTCTGGTTATTTTAGCCCATTGCGCTTAGCTAAGATCGCCCTCTGACCTCTGACTTCCGACTTCCGACTTCCGACTTCCGACTTCCGACTTCCGACTTCCGACTTCCGACTTCCCATGCGCCGCGCCACCAAACTGCAACGGCTCCGCCATCGGCTCATCGCCGACTGGCGCGGTGCAGCAGGCGCCCCCCTTTTTGACAACCCCGTTGTCACCCCGCAATCCCTCATCCCTGGGATGCTACACGAATGGAAGCTCGACGAGCGCCTCCAGCTGGATGACGCATTGGCCGCGTGGCGCGAACTGGTCGGCGACTTCATCGCTCAGCACACCACGCCGGACGGCTTGAAGCGCGGCATCCTCACCGTGCGCGTGCTGCAACCGGCGATCCATCACACCCTGGCCCAGCAAAAGGCGCGCCTTTTGCAAAACCTGCAAAAACGCTTCGGCGCCAACACCGTGCGCGACGTTCGTTTCCGGCATGGTTGAACCCCGCTACCTTCGGACTGTGAAGTGGAACGACTTTCTTCAAATCCTGCGCGTCCGGGCCGTTGAGGAGGCTGATGCGCGCGACGAGATGTGGGATGCCGCCACGCTGCGAAGAATCACGCTCGCCGCCCGAAATCCCATCGATCGCGCCTCGCAGCTCATCGCAAAATCTCGCATGCCCGCCTTGGCCGAGAGCCTTCGAGTTCCCGTGGTGCCCGGCTGGATCGTTGCGTTCAGCTCGGCGATTGCCTTCATCGCCGGATGGTGCTTCGCCGCGCTGGGGCAGGAGCGCGAAATCAATCTGCTCGCACTGCCGCTCATCGCGCTCCTGCTGTGGAATGCCGCAGTGCTGTTGTTCAGTCTTTTTCATGGATTGAAAAAACCTGACCGCGCCAGGACACCGTCGTGGCTGGAAAAACTGCTGGATCGCTTCAGCACCGATGCCGCGCCCGGCATGACAGACATTCGCGCAAGGTTCCGCACGCTGGCCTGGCCGCCGATGCTGCGACGGGCGAATTTCCGGTTTCGCGCCTGGCTGCATCTCGGCGCGGCCTTGCTCGCGTTCGGCAGCATCACAGGCATGTATGCGCGAGGATGGTCGAAAGAATACCGCGCCGTCTGGGAGAGCACGCTGCTCAACGAAAACAGCGCGCAGACTTTTTTCCGCGTGCTCTTCACACCCGCATCGAAAGTAACGGGCGTGAAAATCCCGCTTGATGAAATCAGGCAAATGCATCGTGGCGCGGAAGCATACCGGGAAAAGACCGGCGCTGCGCTGCCTTGGATACACTTGTATGCGACGACGCTCGCCCTGTTCATCATCTTGCCACGAGTGTTGTTTGCCTTGCTGGAGTCGTCGCGAGCAAATCGGGTGCCCGCGCTGGAACTGCGCAGCGCAGAATGGCGCGACTATCTCGCGGCCATACACGCATCGGCTCAAGGCGATGGTGCGACAGTTGAAATAGTCACCCACGCCTTGTCGTTGGACGACGCTTCGCATGAACGATGGCGGCAGCTGGCACGGACCCGCTGGCGAGATGCCGACAGCGTGAATTGCCACACCATCGCTCCCGGTGTCGAATCCGATTTCGTCAGTGCATGGAAGCCAGTCGCGCCGCGCGTCCTGCTGGTTTTCAATCTGGCTGCGACTCCGGAAACTGAAGTGCATCGCGCGCTGGCGGAGAGCGTCATGACGAAGCTGAACAGCACCAACCCTTCGATGGTGCTGGCGCTGACCCTGGATGACACGGAATTAAAGCGGCGCTGGTCGACCTTTGCTGATGCTGCGACCAAGATCGAAACACGCACAGCCTCCTGGCACGAGGTGATGCGCGGGTTGGCGGTGGAATGGATTTAGACGGCAGTTGTCTCCCACGGTATTCCGCGTAGGGTGGGCCCGTTACTCATGCCGGTTCCGCCGCAGACGATCACCCTCAGCCTCATCTCGCACACCAATGCGGGAAAGACCACGCTCGCTCGAACCCTGCTGCGCCGCGACGTAGGCGAGGTGCGCGATGCGGCGCATGTCACGCTGTTCAACGAGGCTTACACGCTGATCGAATCCGCCGGCGCGCGACTCGTGCTCTGGGACACGCCGGGCTTTGGCGATTCCGCGCGACTATTAAAACGACTCAAGCGCATGGAGCGGCCGATGGTGTGGTTCCTCAGCCAGCTGTGGGATCGCGTCACCAACCGCCCGCTTTGGTGCGCCCAGCAGGCGATGAAAAACGTGCGCGATGATGCCGAGGCGGTGCTTTATCTCGTGAATGCCAGCGAGAGCCTGGCGGGCGGAACTTTCGTGGAGCACGAGATGGAAATTCTCGGCTGGCTCGGCAAGCCGGTCGTCGTGATTTTGAACCAGACTGGATCACCCCGCCCGGCGGAGGAAGAGGCGGCGGAGGAAAACATCTGGCGCGAACACTTGCAGAAGTTTTCCTTCGTGCGCGAGGTCCTGAATATGGACGCGTTTTCGCGCTGCTGGGTGCAAGAGGGTGAACTGATGGAGAAAATTTGCGGTGTCCTGCCGCAGGAGAAGCGCGCCTCGTTCAGCCTGCTCAGCGCCGCGTGGATGCACCGGAACGAAGATGTGTTCCGAACCGCAATGCGCATCGTCGCTCATCAACTCACCGCCAGTGCCCTCGACGGCGCACCGGTCAAGCCGGAGTCATTTTTTCAAAAGCTGGGCTTCAACCGCAGCTCGCTGGAGGCGGACTGGACCGAGGCCCGGCAGAAGCTCAGCGAGTCGCTCGCCACTCGCGCGGAGCAGACGATGAACAAGCTCATCGAACTGCACGGACTGGAAGGACGCGATGAAAAGGGCGAGATGCTCAAAGCCGCGCGACGTGATTTTGCGGAGCCATCTCACGTCGAGGCCGCTGTCTGGAGCGCCTTGGGCGGCATTGCGACCGGTGCGCTCGCGGGTCTGGTGGTGGATCTTAAAGCCGGCGGTCTCACCTTCGGCGGCGGCGCGCTGCTGGGCGGACTCAGCGGCGGCTTGAGTGCTTACGCCCTGATCAAGACTTTCAATCTTGTGCGCGGTGAGGACAACAAATTACACTGGTCGAGCGAACATTTCCGCGAGCAAGTCAAACTGGCGCTGCTGGGTTACCTTGCCGTTGCCCATTTCGGACGCGGCCGGGGTGCCTGGAAGCGCGACCAGCGTCCGGAGCACTGGCATCGAGAAGTGAACCAGTTGGTCGACGCCAATGCCGCCGCGACCAATGCCGTCTGGAAACGTGCTTCACGATCGGATGCCGCGGTGACCAGCGTGAACGAGGAAATGGAAACGATGATGCGCGAATTAGGTCGCGAGACACTGCGCCGCCTCTATCCCGTCGAAGAGAAAACGTCCCCATCTAAGGACGTGCCAACCAGCACACCTTTGTAAATCTCAGATCCATCAGTATGTCTGCTGACACATCTGAAAAAGGCCAGCCACTGACAGCTCCAGCTGGAGTTTGGGCCACGATATGGTGTAGCCTTCTGGTGAGAGCCGGGCAGATTCCTTGGTAGCCTGATCGGCCCGCGCGAGCCGAGCGGAAATAGTGTCGGTGCGGACACGGTATTTCCGACCATTCGCTCGGATGATCATGTTATTTCCTTCAAATGATATGCGATCGATTAAGTAGGCCATGGCATAAAGAGGATTATAATTACCATAATGCAATAAGCCAGTCTTCGCAACTGGGTTATTATCACCTGCGTCGATTTATTGTAACAACATCCGCACCAGCCCCGGGCCCGTTCGCTGCACCAGCCAGCAGATCGCGACCACGATCCATCCGGCCGCGACACCCACCAAAAGCACTTCAAATAATTTCACCAGCACAATTGTGACCCGGCCCACACCGATCTCCTCAAGGGTGTTGAATTCCCGCTTTCGCATCTTGAATGAAAGAGCAAACACCAGCACCGCAATCAGCGACACCGCCGTTCCCAGTGTAGCTATCAGCAGCAACGTAAGCCGCTCCGCTTGGAAGAGCGATGCCAGCAGCGCATCCATCTGCTCGACGGGTCGCACCAGCAGTGTGCTGTCGGACGGATTTTGATATCGTCCGAGCAGGATCGCCTGTGCCTTGGCATCATTGGGCAGCGCTATCACCGCTGTCAGCGGATAAGCGCCGGGGTCGCCGTGGAAATGGAAGCTGTCGATATTCTCCGCGGTGACTTCCGTGAACATCCTCACAGCATTGGTCGCGGCGACATTGCCATCTTTGCGTTCGAGCACGGTGCTGGTCTCGGTATTTTTCACCACGTCGTCGTGCCCGTGCGCAATGCCCTCGATGAGCCAGGCTGTTTTCACATCGACGAACGCCGCTTCATCATCCGCCGAGTGTGATTCCGCAAGCACGCCGGTGACGCGCAACTTCACAGGATAGACACCCGCAATGTCGAACACCTGTTCGGGCGAAGTCGAAAGCGTGCCGCCGGGATGAAGTCCGTGCTGTTGCGCCAGCCGCGAACCGATCACGCAATCGCCTAAGCGCGTAATCATCCTGCCTTCCGCTAGTTGCAATCCACGGAAAACAAAATAGTCAAGCGACGTTCCCACGACCGGCGCCTCCAGTGCGTGATAGCGCGCATAGATTGGAATCACCTTCGTCAAACCGGAGGCGCGCAGCGTTTCCATCTGCTTGACCTGAATGGTCTCCACTCCGCGCCTGCGGAAATAAAGCGCGTTCAACGTCAACTCCAGCGCGCTGCCCTTGGCACCGAGCACCAGCGGCGTGGCTCCAGCACGAGCACGATACTCCCGCTGGGCAATTTCCATCAGCGAACGAACCGCCAGCGGCAGCGCCAGCGTCAGCCCGAGCGCGAGGGCGAGCAACAGAGTGCGCGCACGATGGTGCGCAATGTAGCGCCACGCCAGATGCAAGCTGCCCATCGCACTCATGCGGTCCATTCCTCCACGTTGATCACCCGATCGAGTTGCGAGGACAAAGCGTTATCGTGCGTCACAACAATCAAAGCGGCTTGTTTTTCCTTCGCGTAACACGTGAGAAGATTCATCACGACCTGCGAGCGCTTGGCATCGAGCGACGCAGTGGGTTCGTCTGCGAGCACGGCAACCGGTGAATGAGCCAGCGCTCGCGCCACCGCCACGCGCTGGCGTTCGCCCTGGGAAATCTCGCCGCACAACCGGTTCCAGTGTTGCGCGATCTCCAACTGATCTGCAAGCTCGCGACCCTGTCTGCGCACCTGATCATCGAGGGTGCCGCCGAGGCGTGAAGGAAGCAAAATATTATCCTCTACGCTGAGGTAGTCGAGCAAAGCGAAATCCTGGAACACCAGACCGAGCCTGCGCAAGCGCAACGCCCGAACTGCTTTCGCAGAAAGCTGTGCCAAATTTTCACCACTGATGATTACGCTGCCTGTGTCCGGCCTGATAATTCCAGACAGCAGACGCAAGAAGGTGCTCTTGCCTGCGCCGCTAGGGCCGCTGATACCCACCGTCTCGCCCTCAGCCGCGGAGAAATCCGCCACACTCAACGAGAAGCCGCCGTTGGGATAGGCGAAGCGCAAGTCGCGAGTGGAAAGCATGACTGCATCAAACGCAGCATCCGCGCCGCATCAATCCGCATTTTCCGCCGCCGTAAGCAAGGCCTCGGTGCGCTCCACTTCTTCGCTGGCGGAAGCCCAAGCTGTGAACGCGCCAGCCAGACCGGATTCCACCGCCGCATAACGGGCGCTGAGCACGCGAACTTCCTCGGCATCCGCACCAAAGCCCTCGGCTCCCATACGTTGCGTCAGGATTTTTTTCTCCTCTTCGAATCGCGCGATCTCGGCTTCAACCACGGCGAGCTTGTCCTGCAAGGGTTTCAGCACCCGGTTGCGCTCCTGACGGCGCTGCGACTCCAGCTTCCGCGCATCACGCTGGTTGCCTTCGGAATCTTTCTCGCGCGCAGGCTTGGCTTGAACGACCGGAGCGGCATTTTGCGCGGAGCGTTCCTCATCCTTCTTCTCCAGATAGTAACTCAAGTTCCCCGCATAAAGTCTCGGCGGCTCGCCCACGCGAAACTCCAGCGTCCGGGTCACGAGAGGATCAAGGAAATCGCGGTTGTGGGAGACGATCACATAGCTGCCTGTGTATTCCGCCAGTGCGCGCTGGAGCACGGCCTGCGAACGCATATCAAGGTGGTTCGTCGGTTCGTCGAGCACCAGGAAATTCGATGGCGTGAGCAGCATGTTGGCCAGCGACAAGCGCGCCCTTTCGCCGCCGCTGAGCACGCGCACAGACTTTTTGACATCGTCACCGCGAAAGAGAAAGCAGCCGAGCAGCGTGCGCAGTTGGGTCTCGGACATGCCCTTGGCGCTTTTCTCGATGGTCTCAATCACGGTCTTCGAGCCATCGAGCGCGTCGGCGTGATCTTGCGAATAGTAGGCAAGGCGGACGTTGTGTCCGGGAACTCGCGTTCCGCTGGTCTGCTTTTCCACACCGGCAACGATCTTGCTGAAGGTGGTCTTGCCCGCGCCGTTCACGCCGACGATGGCGATGCGGTCGCCTTTGCTGATCTCGAAATCGAACGGCTTCAACACATAGCGCGCGCCGTCGTAACTCTTCGCCAGACCTTCCATTCGCAACACGGTCTGACCGCTCGGCGGCGGCTGCGGGAAACGAAAACCGATCTCGTCATCCTCATCCTCCATCTCGATGCGTTCGACTTTGGCGAGCTGCTTGACGCGGCTTTGCACCAAGGATGCCTTGTTGGCCTGCGCGCGGAAGCGATCAATGAAACGCTGCGTCTTGGCGATCTCCCGCTGCTGGTTCGTGGCCGCGCGTTCGAGCTGTTCCTTTCTCGAGCGGCTCTCGCGAACGAAGAACGAGTAGTTGCCCGAGTAGAGCGTCACACCGCCCTGCTCGAAGGCCAGCGTGCGGTTGGTGAGATTATCCAGCAATCGGCGATCGTGACTGATCAAGATGATGGCGCCGGGATAAGTGTTTAGATAATCCTCCAGCCAGACCACGCTTTCGATGTCGAGATGGTTCGTCGGTTCATCAAGCAGCAGCACACTGGGCTCGATGAGGAGCAATTTTGCCAGGGCGATGCGCATCTGCCAGCCGCCGCTGAACTCGTCGGTCAGCCGGTCGAGATCCGCGCGGGAGAAACCGAGTCCCGCCAGCACGCGTTCGATGCGGGGTTTCATCTTCGCCACGTCGTGATGTTCCGCACGGATTTGCAGATCGCCGAAAACCTCAAGCGCTTCGTCATACTCCGGCGTCCCCGGCTCGTAAGTTCCGAGAGCCTCGCTGGCTTCGTCAAACTGACGCTCGATATCAAGCGCGTCGGCAAAGGCGGACTCCGCCTCGGCCATCAGCGTGCGGCCTTTGATCTCAACGCCCTCCTGCGGGAGGTAGCCGACCGTGACCGTCTTCGCTTTGACGATACGTCCCTCGTCCTGCCGTTCGATGCCGGCGATGATTTTCATCAGTGTGGACTTGCCCGCGCCATTCGGTCCCGCGAGCGAGATGCGTTCGCCCGCGCGCACGGTGAAGTTCAGCCCGCCGAACAGTCGCCGCGGGCCGTAGCTGATGCCAAGATTGTCTGCAGCGAGCATGGGGCGGGATTCATGGCGGAGAATGGGCCTCAGTGCAAGTGGGCAAGTCACATCAATCGCCGCCCGCGTGCAGGGAAATAATGACTCGACAAGGCTGATGGAGACGCACAAGAATCTGTGATAGAAAGCAGCGCAGTGACAAACACATAAATTTGTTCGTGATCCGACAGTTCGATTAGAAAATGAAAGAGATCATTCGAAACATACTTCGAGGCATTGGACTGATCGCCGCGATCCTCATTGGTTCGATACCGTTTCTGGCGTCGTTTTTATGCGGCATTGTGATTCGGCGGCATTGGATCGCATACGTGGTTGGTTTCGTGATCAGCACAGTAATCACCATTTACTCTGCTGCACATCCAGAGACATTTCGGTTCGGCAGCACAGATCTCAGAATACACGATGGACTGTTTATCGCTGGAGTTCCGTCTACACTCGCTAATGTCGCAAAGAACCTGTTTTTCGCCTATGTTGGCGTATCGACGGGTCTCGCATTCAGGCAAGGCTTCAGGCAGGAAGAAATCGAACATGCCGCTTTCACGTGTAGAAAAAATGAGAAATAAGAAAGCAAGTTCCACTCTCTTACTCACCATGCTCCTCGCAGTATTGAACAGCTGCGAACAGAAGGTCGAGTTCGAAGAAGCATCTTCGATTGTGAATCGCAGAGTAGGCCACGAGCGGCTTGATGGCGGCACAAAGAAATGGCAATTCCTAGAGGTTCTCGGACCTGATGGACCTTATACAGACACCGTGAACCAGGATTACCGAGGCTCCACAGGCGGGCTCAGCGCCGGTCAACCGGGAACGTTCAGCGTCTCCAACGAAGCCGGAACTGTTTCAAAACAATATGGTGGCAAGGACGATAGCTCCTCATACAGGGTTATTGAAGTTCAAACTCGGGAGCGGAAGAACGCTCTTATCGTCTGTCGCATGGTTCTGGTAAATTGACGGGCTTCTTTTCAACATTGAAGTGCGACAATTGGGCGTGAGCCATAGACTTCGTCTGGCCTCGTGTATCTGAGGCGCAGGCGATACCGGTAAAAGCCTTGACCCGCGTGCGCGCTGCGGTCTAGTTTCACTCTGACTGATCATGCCGCGCACCTGCTTCACGTTTCTGCTTTACCTTTTTCTGGCGGCGCGAGTTCATGCCTTCGACACGGTGATCCTTGATCCTGGTCATGGCGGTCACGATCGCGGCGCGGCCAATGGCTACGTCTATGAGAAGCATCTGGCGCTCGACACCGCGCGCCGGGTGCAGCAACTGCTCAGCAGCTCCGGATTGAAGGTAGTGATGACGCGCGACTCCGATGTCTTCATCCCGCTCGCCGGCCGATCGGCCATCGGCAACAGCCGCTCGAATGCGATCTTCGTCAGCATCCACTACAACTACAATCGCGGCGGGTCCGGTCACGGCATCGAGACTTATCACTGCCACAATGCGGGCTATCAGCTCGCGGCCTACATCCAGGCCTATGTTCTCAAGGAAAGCGGACTGGATAATCGCGGTGTGAAGCAGGCTAATTTCCACGTCATCCGGGCGACCACGAGAAATCCTGCGGTGCTGGTGGAATGCGGCTTCGTC
>JAIOQF010000332.1 GCA_021413535.1 Verrucomicrobiota bacterium | reverse complement strand
TTTCCTGAGTGGAAGGGCAAGGGCTATCGCATCGCCGGTTTCGGCTGGCATCAGGGATGGAATGATCGCGTGGATAAAACTGCCTCGGATAATTACGAGGCCAACTTGGTCGATCTGATCAAGGATCTGCGAACCGAGTTTCGCAATCCAAAACTGCTGGTGTCCATCGTCACTACAAGCATGGCGCCGCCGCCGGAACCCTGTGCGGTGGAGCTGGCCCAGCTCGCCATGAACGACACGAAAAAATATCCTGCCTTCAAAGGTAATGTCAAAACGACCGACGCCCGCCCCCACTGGCGCGATGCCTCGGTTTCACCCAGCAATTTCGGCTACCATTGGAACCACAACGGAGAAAGTGAGTATCTCAACGGCAAGACCATGGGTGAAAAGATGGTGGAGATGCTCACTCCATGATTTCACCCGGCGCTCTTTTTTCACCAGCAGACCCAATACCTATCCTTTTTAATTCATGAACCTATATCGAAATACATTAAACCTGTTGTCGGCTGCCATGATGGCCGTCTTGCTTGTCGAAACCAGTGTGAGTGTGATCTCGGCGGACAAAGCGGCTGCACAATCGTCAGGTGGCGGAAAAAAGCTGCTTATCTATGTGCTTGCCGGACAGTCAAACATGCAAGGGCACGCGGAGGTGTCCACCTTGGCCTACCTGCCCAAGCCGGCGTATGTGCCGACCCAGGAAGAATGGGCCATGCTGACCGCAGGAATCGACCGCGAGATCAGGCTTAAGTCGGAGGCCCCCATGCGCGAGGAACTTCTCAAGGATCCGGCCAACGCGAAGCTTCCTAAAAAAGAGTTTGGTGAATTGCTCCAGAAAACCTTGAAGGCAGAAGTGGATAAGGTGCGCGGTGAACGTTACGAGGTTTTTCGGAAACGTCAGACCGATCCTGTTCGCGCGGCCCGCGACAAAGAGCTGGCCGCGATTTTCACCGCAAACGTGACGGATCAGAAAGTCCTTGAGACTGCCGCCGCCGCCAAATCCATCAAAGGCGCCTTGGAAGTGGCGAACGAATGGCAAACCAAACTGGGTCTTCCGGTCGGCAAGCACACCTACATTGCGGCCTATGGCGGCGTCAATCGGGGGCCTGAACCCGGCGTCGCCACCGGCCCGTTAAGCACCGGATTCGGCGCGCGGCCGACTGCTTTTGGGCCCGAATACGCGTTCGGGATCATGCTGGAAAAGCACCTTGACCAACCAGTGCTGATCATCAAAACCGCATGGGGCGGCAAATCGCTTCACTACGATTTCCGACCACCTTCCGCGGGTCCCTATCAACTGACCGCGAACGAGAAGGAACAGGTGGAACGCTGGAAGGTCAAAAAAGCGGCATGGGACAAATATATCTCCGACGGAGGAACTGCCGCTACGATGGTGCAGATGGATAAGGATATCAAGGCTCTGGAAAAGCAAAAGCAGAGCTTGCAACAGTCGATCGCCAAATTGCCCAAGGATCAGCAAGCTGCGGAGCAGGAGAAAATTGCGGCCATGAATGCGAAGAGCAAGGAACTCCGCGAAAAGCTAGTGCCGCCTCCCGGCGACATGCCCGCCCACGATCAAGCCAGCTTCTACTGGAATGAAATGATTGGCTTCATCCACAAGGTTCTTGCCGACCCAAAAGCCTACCACCCGGAATACTACCCGAAGGCTGGCTTTGAAGTGGCCGGGGGATTGTGGTTCCAGGGATTCAACGACCAGTTTGATCCCGAGTTCTACGGCAACTACGCCAGCAACATGGTGCACTACATCCAGGACATTCGGAAAGAGGTCAAGCAGCCGAAGATGCCCTTCGTGATCGGCGTGCTGGGAACACCGGCTTTCCCTGAGGAAGCTTTGACGAACAACGTGGCTCAAGCCCAGCGCAAGGCAGCCAGTGCGCCTGAGTTGGCCGGCACCGTGGCCGCTGTCGAAAGCTGGCCGCTGACGACTCCTGAAGTCGGGGCCTGGCGCACGAAACCGGAGTGGCCTTTGTATGGCAGCAACGCGGGATATCACTATGACGGCAGCGGCCGCTTCTTTATTCGCCTCGGCGACGAGTGCGCTACTGCCATGCTTAAACTCATGGGCAAGAAATAATCCACCCTACGATTTTCAACCCACAGAAAACTACCATGAAATCAACAAACAAATTCCTAACAGCATTCACTCTAGCTTGTGGCCTTCTGGTGTTGCATGCGGCATCGGCAGCGGGTGGCCCATTATTGGTCAAGGACGGGCAGAAGATCGCGTTCTTGGGGGATTCGATTACCCAGGCGGGAGCCGGGAAGAACGGCTTTGTGACTTTGGTCATTGATGCTCTCAATAAGGAGGGTCTCCATGTCACGTCCATACCGGCGGGAATAGCGGGCAACCGATCGCCTGACATGCTGGCCCGTCTGGAAGACGGCGTCATCAGCAAGAAACCCGACTGGATGGTGCTGAGCTGCGGGGTCAATGATGTCTGGCACTTCACGCTCAAACTGGGCAACCGGACTTTTCAAGGAGTTCCGCTGGAAGATTACAAACGCAACATAAGAAGCATCGTCGACCAAGCGCAGGCTGCTGGCATCAAGGTCTTGCTCCTGACTTCCACGATGATTGGCGAGGATCCCGAGAAGGAAACGAACAAACAGCTGATTCCCTACAATGATTTTCTGAGGGAGCTCGCCATAGAGAAAAAGCTTCCGATCGCAGATTTGAACAAGGATATGCAGGCTGCACTCAAGAAGCTTCCTGATGAGGCGGGCAAGGCCAAGATGTTCGGTGACCCCGGTTATCAGCGAAACGTCAAAAACAAACTCACGAACGACGGCTGCCACATGAACGCTCTGGGGAATATCATGATGGCCAAAGGTATCCTGAGAGCATTCGGCTTGAGTGAGGAGAAAATTGCAGCAGCGGAAAAAACCTGGCTGGGGAAATAAAGGTGGGCAAAAGAATGCCACGGCTCAGTCTCTTCGTATGCCGCGAGGGGATCGCGCTTCGCGGTTTCGCTTGCTGGGCAGGGCATCCAGAAATGAAGCGCTTGAGTGACGCGCACATGATGCGGCATAAGATGCAGTGATAATGTTCAAAATGATTGTGGTCGCGAGTTCAGGCTTGCCGTCAAATTCCCGCAATCACATGGCTTACAAACGCCTCGATGATGTCCGCCTCGTTGCGGGCGCATGTTATGCCGATCACGCGCATCTTTATCCTGTAGGTTCTTCAGGTCTATTTTGCCAATAGAAACGACCGGCAATCGTTGCCAGCATGGCGCGTTTGAAGACGCACTCGTCCCCTTTCAGGAGATGCATTGCGATCCAGATTTCATGATGTCGCAGTCATGAATACTGGCGGACTGTCCTTGAGTGGCCAACCTGGGACACAACCTTTTTTCATGAAATATCTGGCCGCGCAAAAGGACACGCGGACTGCTTAAACGGCCAGGGCCGGGTTGTTGCATTCACAGCCAAAGAAAAAACCCGGTGACCGTCAGGCGGCACCGGGTTTGTGATCAGATCTAGTCTCGTGATTAGCGAGCGCCGGCTGGATTCGGATCCAAATCCAGCGGCAGACTGGCTTGAGGGAAATCCTTGAGGGTCATGGTGAGGACTAAGCCGAAATCGCTGGCACTGTTGGCCCCGCGGCTCTGCCGAACCAGTCCGCCGAGGGAGAGAATCCAGCTGCTGAGATCGCGATGGATGCTGTAGCTCTGGTATTCGAGCGTGTGATCCGCTGCTTCGTAAATGTGATTCATGGAGAAGCCCCAGTTTTCACTCAGGCGCGCGTAAATGCGGGAGTTGAACAGGTTGCTGTCGATGAAGATGGGGTTGCCCTGGAAGTAGGCGTGACCGAGAGTCCAGGAGAAATTTTTGACGGGCATCCAGGTGAGGCCGGTGTTGACTTCAGTGTAGTTGAAGTCGCTGCTGCCGATGGGAAGCTGGATGTCGGTGTTGAACTGCAGCCAGGGAACGGGACGCCAGAAGAAGTCGTTGTAGAGGTTGGAGACTTTGCGGTCGAACTCAGGATCTGTGAAGAAGATGTCTGCATAGGTGTTCAGACCCATCCAGCTGTAGGCGGTGCCATCGCGCTTGGTCTGAAGGGTGTTGCGCACGCCGACACGGGCGATGTTCCAGCTATCGAGGCTGTCGACGGCTGTGAAGAGCGGCACATCAATAGGCCGGGGCCGGGTGGAAGGGGAAAGCCGGTCGATGGTGGGGAGGCCCTCGATGGTGTCGGCATTGAGGTAGGAATAGTTAATGTAGGGCTGAACCACGTGACGCAGTCCGTCGAGCCCGAGGGAGTTGCTGTGAACGTCTTTCCAGGTGCGGCTGAAACGGGCGGCGAGGTCGAAGCCGGCGGCAAAGATGCCTTTGGTTCCGCTGGTGACGCCGGGTGCGCCGCCGGAGACGTCCGAGTAAGTGGAGACGCCGCCGCCGATCCTGGGCACGAAGGTGAGCCAGCCGCCTTCGCCGAAACTCATCGGGTAGAGGAATTCGTTGTAAGTGTGGAAGCGGAAGAACTTGTTCTCGGCCAGTTCAGATTGCAGCGCCGTGATGTCGTTCTG
>JAIOQF010000327.1 GCA_021413535.1 Verrucomicrobiota bacterium | reverse complement strand
CCACGAATCCTGCGGCCAGTGCACTCCTTGTCGTGAAGGTTCCCTTTGGATGAAAAAGATCAGCGACCGCATCGTCACTGGCAATGCATCGCCTTCTGACGTGGATGAACTGGAGCGTGTCGCCAACAACATCGAAGGGCGCACCATCTGCGCGTTCGGCGAAGCGTGCTCCTGGCCCACTCAGAGCTTTGTCCAGAAGTTCCGCGCAGAAATGAAAGCGGAAACCAAGATGGAGATGGAAGACAGAATTGTTGCCGAAGAGACGGTGCTGGCAGCGGCTGGACTGGCGGAGTAACCGCAGCTTTCAGAAATCTCCACCGCCGCCGCCACCGGAATCTCCACCGCCGCCCGAGTCTCCGCCTCCGGAATCTCCACCACTGAATCCTCCGCCGGAATCATCGCCGAAGCTGCCACCGGAACTGGAATAGTCTGTGTCCCGTCCGGTGAATCCGGCATCCGTGCCGCCACTGTTGCTTAAACTGTCGTCCCGATGCGCTCCATAGGCCGACGACCCATGCGAGCCAAAGAAATTGTCATACATCCACATCCCCGCTGCGGCACCGAACAAGCCGCCCATCATGGAGCGCATGAATCCGCCACCACCGCCCGTCACCGGATCCATTGACGTGCCTGCACCAGCAGCACCGCGGCGGAAGATCGCACGCACAATGGCCAGCACCACCCAGATCACGCCCCCGATGAGCAACAATGAGAACAGCCATCCGCCTGACGATTCGGCCTGCGGGTTGCTACGGTAATTCGTGGTCGATGCCGCCGCGGATGCGGGCCGCGCAAGTGAAGTCGCATGACTCTTCATCGTGGAAACCACGAAACTCATTCCATCACGCAGGGCTGCATCGTAGTCTTTCGCGCGCAGTTTGGTCAGCATCATTTTCACCAGTTCATCACGATCCATCAGCGTAAAAGATCGCTTCTGTGTTTCATTGCCCACCACCACTTGCAGGTGTGCCGGCTCCTTCACGAGCAACATGTAAACTCCGTTCACCGACTGCGCCCGCGCTCGCTGCACGGCCCACTGTTCCATCATCCGCTTCACTGCGGCCTTGTCCTGCAGGTTCACACCCTGCTTCACATCAACGGGGATTTCTTTGAATGTCTCCACAGACACATCTTTCTTCAGACTCCGCTGCAGCTCGCTGATGTTGTAGCGGGCATCGGCTTTCGCACTGTCCGAGAAAAAGCCCGCGTCGTCCCGAATGACCGCCGTGCCGGCCCGAGCGGGCAAAGTGGATCCCAGCAGCGTGGCGAAAGTGGCGAAGAAAAGCGGCAGCTTCAGATATCGGTTCATGGTGGTGGATGTTTTCAAACGCTACACTTCGATGCGCCACCGCAACAACTGTTCAAACTGACTGCGCCGGGGATTCCATTCTGAAATATCTTTCGCATCCATCTTTCTCCATGTTATAGGCGGCATCGTTGCTTTCTCATTATGAAATCCATTTTTATCCTTGTCACCATCATCGCTCTCAGCGGCGCGCAGGCCTTCGCCAAGCTCCTGCACTTCCCCAACAAGAGCGACACCATGTTCACCATCACCATCCCCGATGATTGGGAACCGGAAAAGGATGACGACGAAATTCTTGAAGCCACCTCGCCCAAGGAGCACGTTTACCTCGCAGTCTGGGAACTCGAGAACAAGGAGGACGTGAAGACTCTCGGCAAGGACATCAAGGACATGCTCAAAGATCACGCCAAGAAAATCAAGATGGAAGGCGAACCCGTGGAAGCTCATCCCGGTGGCATGGACGGGCTGCTCTTCAAAGGCCATGCACTGGACAAGGAAGATGACCACGCCATTGATTTCTTCGCCCTGCTCATCGACACCGAGACCAAGGCCGCCGTCGTCTTCATCGAGGCCGATGCGGACACCCCGAAAAAAGAAGCCGACAAGCTGCAGAACATCCTTGCCTCCATCACGTCACCAAACGGCAACAAGAAGCCGCTCCGAGCCGCGCTCGCTCTGGACAAGGACACCGAGCCCACCACCGCCTTCACGACCGACGCCCCCAAGATTTATGCTTTCATCATCGGCGAAACACTCAAGACCGGTGACAAGATCAAAGGCGTCTGGATTGCCGAGGATGTGGGCGAGGTCGCGCCGAAGAACAGCAAAATTGATGAAGCCACCCTCACCGCCGAGACTCCAACCGATCACAGTGCAATCTCCCTTTCCAAACCCACAAATGGCTGGCCCATCGGCAAATATCGCATGGAGATTTTTGTAAACGATAAGCTCGCAGAGACGCTCAAGTTCACGATCTCCAAAGATTAATCGGCGTGCTGCCAACCCATGGCGCGGCCCTTTTGATACGAAATCCCGATGAAACAAACAGTCGTCACGCTCGATCTCGAAGGCGTCCTGGTTCCGGAAATCTGGATCGCTTTTGCGGAAAAAACCGGCATCAAAGAACTGCGCCGCACCACGCGCGATGAGCCGGACTACGACGTGCTCATGAAGGGGCGGCTGAAAATTCTCAACGAGCATAACTTGAATCTCGCAGACATTCAGGAAGTCATCGGCACGCTGGCGCCACTCGAAGGTGCAAAGGCTTTTCTTGATGAACTGAGGAGAACGACGCAAGTCATCATCCTTTCGGACACCTTCGAGCAATTCGCCAGCCCGCTCATGCGTCAACTGAACTGGC
Organism: Verrucomicrobiota bacterium; assembly: GCA_021413535.1. Lineage (GTDB taxonomy): Bacteria > Verrucomicrobiota > Verrucomicrobiia > Verrucomicrobiales > Verrucomicrobiaceae > VFKE01. Next base: position 6,872 of record JAIOQF010000327.1, on the reverse strand, counting down.
CCACGCTGTTCTGTCACCGGCTTGAACTGGATGCTGCCGGACGGATCGTGAACTACCGCCTCCGTCAGAAAAATCAGAAGCAACACAGCGTGGCCGCACTGAAGTCTCTCAACTACCGGGTCATCGCCGCGGGCGATTCATTCAACGATACCACGATGCTGGCCGAAGCTGACGTCGGCTTCTTCATCCACGCCCCGGAAAGCATCCAAGCGCAGTTCCCGCAGTTTCGACCCTTTGAGAAATACGATGATCTGCTGGCCGCGATCAAGGATGCGTTGAGCGCGGCTTAAATATTATTGTAGCCGCCTTCGTAAGAGCGCGGGAAAATGGATGTCTTGTCGGCTGAAGTGTTTGCTTCCCGCACTCTCACGAGTGCAGCCACGAGATAATTAATGCCGCTCACTTCCCCGCCTTTGCCGTCGCAATTCCGATCTCAACCGTCGGTTCATCAGAATCGCTCATGGGGATTTCTGTGACTCGGCCACCATCATCTTTAAAATTCATTCCAACAGACCAAATCAAGCCGCGTTTGGCATCGTAGCGCAGTGCTTCACCGGAGAAACTGTCCAGCGGCACCACCGGCAGATAGCGCGGCACCAGATCATCCAGCGTCGCCGGCAAATGCCTTTCCCGCTGGACATATCGACGCACGCCAAAGAGCGCTATGACCAACCCATGACGCGTGCGGGCCAGCGCGCTGCGATCCAATAGTGACGCGTAGGCGCGAATTCGCGCGACAAAATAATCTTCGCCCGAACGATTCGCTCCGCCTTCAAGTCCACGCGACAGCAAGCGACTCTCGATCTGGCTGGCCCGCGAGAACGCGGTGCGGCCCGCTTCATTCTTCAACTCGCGAAAGCTTCCGGCGAACAAGCGCAGCGTTGTATTTGGCTTGAAAAAAATCCGCGAACCCGAACGCGCGGGCAGATACCACAACGGGATGGGCGGGTCATCTCCATCGGGTCCGAACAGCAGTTTGCGCTCGAAGACATAAAATCCATCCATCGCGGCCACGAGATGTTCCACTGTTGGCGCCCATGGCTTGAATTCATCTTCCTGCAAGTGACGCAGCTTCTCATCATCAAGCTGCGTGAGCGACAGCAGTCGCGCCAGCGACTGGGTTCCGTGTTCTTGAAGCTCCAGGGCACGATCCATAAAGTTCGGCCAAGCATCGATCTGCTCGATGAGATTGGCCAGCACCAGCAAATCGCAGGCAGAAAGAAAGGCCGGCTCCTCATGTCCGCTTCGGGATAGATACGCACACTCCGCATCCTTGAGTGACATCACCGCCGACCAGGCTGGATCAGCGGCAAAATTATCGATCTTCCACAAGAGACTGCGCGGCTCCCACTCTTCTTTTTTCTCCTCAAGCAAATCCCGCAAGTTATCCAAGACCGGTCCATGACGATCGAGTAACGCGCCGACCTTTGCAATATCCTCCGTCCACGGCGAGATCACGGCGGGATCGCTGGTGGAAACTTTCGCCGCAGCAGTCAGCATCGCCTTCATCCGGGACGGAGCGGAGACATCCTGTTGCTGTTGGAGAAAAATTGGCCGGCGCAGATCACCATCCCACGGCACTTCTTCATCGCGCAAGTAGGCCAGAGTGATGATGAACACAGCCACCACCATGATCAGTGCGAGGGTGAGCGGTTTAGGTGGACGCCATGATGATCGTGGACGGCTCTGATTATCCCTCGGGATAGACGGTTCCACTGCGGCAGGCGATCCATCCTCTGGATCGGGTTCGCGGTTTTGGTGGAAGTCCATGCCGCATGGATCATGGCATGGGCTCCGCGCCTTGCAACGCAGGAAGCTACCTTGTCACAGCCTCCAAAAAACAATCTAGCGAATAGCGCGCCAGCTGACTGCCCACTCCGTCATAGCACCAGTCGAATCCATGAGCGGCCCATGGCAGTTCCAAATACAAATGACTCACGCCAAGTTCATCGAGTTTGGCAGCGAAACGCTGGCTGTGACGGTTCCACACAATGACATCGTGCGAACCATGAAATATCAGCGCGGGCGGGCTGTCGCTGCGAGCGAGCAACATTCCAGAAGCTGCCGTATAATTTTTTTCCGCTTGTTCCGGATCACCGCCCATGAAATTGCGCACCATACGCAAGGAGTTCAGCACATCATCTTCCACGGAATACTTCCGGGCGAAGAACATGTCCTGCGGCCCATAGAACGAGACGCAACCCCGCACGGCGGGATCATGCATCCCATACGCACACGCCACGGCAATCTGAGCGCCCGCGCTGCGTCCGAAAAAAACAAAGCGCGTCGGATCGATGCCGAGTGAAGCGGCGTTGGCCTTGAGATATGCCAGCGCCAGTCGCACGTCCTCATCCTGCGCGGGCCAGGGATGCTGCGGCGCGAAGCGATACTGCACCGAGGCCACAGCATATCCGTTCTGCGCCCAATGCGTGCTCCAATCTGGCAGTTCATTCACTTCGCCTCTTTCCCAGCCGCCGCCATGCAGCAGCACGATGCAGGGTGCAGGTTTTACAGACTTGGATCTAAAAAAATCGATTCGGCGCTGGCCGGCCGCATCCTCCGCATACACGAGAGGCTCCGGTTTCAAGTTGGTCCGCCAAGTTCCAATGCAGAGCGACACAATGTCCAATGGCCTGGCATCCGCAGCGCGAGTTGCGCCAAATGTCCGGCGCAAGTCCTCCGGAAGTTTTCGGGAAACAGAGATCGCCTGCACCAACGGCCACAAAAGCACAGCCGCCGCTGCGACACCGGCAATGGCGGTAAACTTCGCGCGACGACGCCAGCCAATCCAGGCGAGCAGGAAGGCGCCCATCGCAAAGCGATGGCCATATTCCGCGGCGACAACCGTGATGCGCCAGCTCCAGATATTATTGAATATGAAAAGCACATGGACTGCCAATACCATCGCCAATCCAGCGCCAGCAACGAGCAGACAGGTGACGATGCGCGACTTCACTGGGGTCCCGCGAAGATGACCGGGCCGTCCGCCGATTTCTTGGCCACACCGCCTATGGCTTCAATGCTGATGGCAAACTTGGCGGCGCTGGGCACTGGTTCCACGGGCTTGAATGTCACTGTGGCCATGCCTCGTGCATCCACCTTGATCACACCGGCACTGATGGGTGCCGGATTTTTTTTGTCGAAGACCCAGAGCTGGTAATCTCGGTTGGCCTGCACGGGTGGCATTTTCTCCAGCTTGAGCTGGCCTTCTTGTTTTTCGTTGTCCCAGACAATGACAGCAGCGCCCTCTTCAAACTTGCGCACGGTCGCGCGCAAGGAGGTGACCTCCATGTGGGCAAACACGTTCATCTGTTTCAGATTGTTGATCTCGCCCGCGAACTGCTGGGATTTTTCTGTGGCATCAGCCAGATTTTTTTCCAGTCCGGCTACTTTGCTCAGAGCACTGGCAGCCTCGCTCCGCGCAGTGGATTCATTTTTTATCAGCGTCTCCATTTCCTGCGTTAGTTCATGTCCGACGCGATAACCATTCCAGGCGACCACAGCCAGACAAGCAGCGACGGCCCAGCCGACCCATGGCTGGCGCAGAATACGAAATGTGGTGCCGAACGACGTTACCTTTGCACGGCGATGTTGTTTGAGCCTTCTGAGAAACAGCGCCCTGTCTTCTTCCGGCGGTGCTTCCGCAGGCAGCAGCAGGGCGATCTGATTCGCCGCCTCCTCCAGTTCCGCCGCCAGAACCCGCAAGCGCGGATCCGTCCGAAGCTCCGCCCGCAAGATCTGCCGCTCGTGGGCATCGAGTGAATACACGGCATGGAGCGCCGCCTGTTCTTCCTGGCGCTCGGTCATGACACGACCTCCTGGAGCAGATCGCGCAGGCGCATCAACCCGCGGCGAATATTGGTTTTCACAGTTCCCAACGGCGTTCCAAGCAACTCCGAGAGCTGCAAATGAGTTAGTCCGCGCAGGAAGGCCCACTCCACGCATTGGCGTTGCTCGTCCGGCAGCGACCGCATCGCGCGTCGCACCGCTTCGGCGCTCTCGGCCCGCTCCAGGGAAATATCGGCCCGCTCGCTGCGCGGTGATTCTAGATCGAGCAAGTTTTCCGCCGCGGTTTCATTCAACCGAATGCGACGGCGGCTGGCGCGGAGCCGGTCGATCGCCTTGTGCCGAAAAATCATCACGGCCCAAGTGAAGGCCTTGCTCCGGGCCGGATCGAAATCTGCCGCTTTGTCCCAAATGTAGAGAAATCCATCCTGCAACGCATCGCGGGCTTCCTGTTCATCGCCGATGATGCGCCGCGCGATGGCAAAAAGCGAAGGCGCAAAGCGGTCGTAGAGCTGGGCCATCGCAGCCTCATCGCCCCGGCCCACCCGTTGCAATATGGCTTCGTCAGATTCTTTTTCCATCGGTGTTACGGGATGACATTCGTCCTGGGAGTTTTCCTTGAACTGCAATCGCAAGAAATCAAGCGACACTCGCGGCAATGCTGCGGGCGGCTGAAAGACAAGAGAATCTGCGGACACATAAATATCTGCGTTGCTCAAACCGCTGCGGATTCAACCGTCTTGTTTTTGTTGCGACGCAACTCAAGGCTTGGCCACAGGTGCTTTCGTTGCGCCACCGTCGATCTTTTTGACATACTTGAACAAATCACTATCGGTCGTCAGAATGAGCGTGGTATCGCGCCCGAGCGTAGCTTTGTAAGTTTCCAGCGTTTTGACAAACTGATAGAAATCCGCGGCCACCGGGCTGGTGTTGTAGGCTTGGGCATAGATTTGCGTGGCCTCGGCATCGGCCTTGCCCTGGATTTCTTGAACGCGCTTGTAAGCATCGGATTCGATCCGCCGGAGCTCCCGCTCCCGCTCGCCGTTCTTTTCCGCAGCCTTGCCAGCTCCTTCGGAAAGGAAGCGCGACGCGATTTGATCGCGCTCGCTCATCATGCGTGCGTAAATTTTTTCGAGGACGGTGGATTTGTAATTGATGCGCTTGAAGCGGAAATCGAGCAACTCAATGCCGATTTCCTGCTCGGCCAGCGCCTTCTGCGCAGCTTTAAGAATTTCCTGTTCGAGAACCTCGCGACCGAACTGAATGGGCGGGAGGTCACCAATCTTGGCGGTCACAATGGAGTCATCTTGGGTCGACTTCCGCGCCCTATTTGTCCGCACCACCTCAATGAGATTGTGTTTGGCGACGATGTTGCGCACTTCGCTGCCGAGGATGGTATCGAGCCGCGACTGGGCGGTGCGTTCGTCACGCAATTTTTGAAAATACGCGAGGGCGTTGTTGACGCGCCAGCGGCCAAATGAGTCAACGACAATGAAAAGCTTGTCCTTGGTGGTCATCTCTGATGACAGACCGTCCCACTGCACGATGCGTTTTTCAAAGGTGTTTACGTCTTCGATGAACGGCGTTTTGAAATGCAATCCGGCATCGGTCACCGGCTGGCCCACTGGCTGGCCGAAGCGGGTGATGATGACCTGTTCTTGTTCACCGACCGTGTAGAGCGTGCCCTTGAGCACGATGAGAACTGCGAAAATTGCGATGGCTGCTAAAATAGATTTCATGGATTCGGAGGAAGGATGTTGCTTCAACGGGACGGCTGCTTCTGGGGCTGGGCGAACTGCAATTGCTGCAAGTGCATCAGCGGAAGAAACTGCTTGGCCGCGTCATCGAGGATGATCTTGCTTCCTAGATTAGGAATGACCTCGCTCATGGTTTCAAAGTAGAGCCGCTGCCGGGTGACGTCGGGTGCTTTTTCATACTGCTCAAGCAATGCCTTGAAGCGCGCCACATCGCCCTGGGCTTCGTTGATGCGTTTCACGGCATAACCCTCGGCCTCGCTGATTTTCTGGGTGGCCTCACCACTGGCGCGCGGAACCACCTTGTTGTATTCGCCTTCGGCCACGTTGATCATCTGCTGCTTTTCCTGCTGGGCGCGGCTAACTTCGTCAAAGGAGCCCTGCACGCGCGGTGGCGGATGAACGCGGTTTAATTGCACCTGAATGACGTGCAGACCCATGCCCAGCTTGTTGACGGACTCGCTCAATTTTTTCATGCAGTCCGCTTCGATTTCTGCGCGACCATAGGTCAGCACTTCGTCCACGGTCCGATCACCCACCACTTCACGCATGACACTCTCAGAAAAATCGCGCAAAGTTCCGCCCGGTGAACGCACGTTGAAGAGATAGGCGCGCGGATCGCTGATGCCATATTGCACGACCCACTCGACCTGGGCTGCATTGAGGTCGCCCGTGACCATGCTGCGTGCATCTTCCTGGTCGCGATAACTGGTAGTCTGATCTTCGTTCGTGGCTCTATCCGTGCCAAAACCAAACTCCATCTTCAACTGCCGGCGCAAGGGAACCACGGTCTTGCTGTCCACTCCGAAGGGAATCTTGAAATGCAATCCGGGCCCGACAGTGTCATGATATTTCCCAAAGCGCTGCACGACGCCGTCAGAATCTGCGGGGATGGTATAGTAGCTTGATAGTGCCCCGATGATCAAAAGCACTCCAATAATGACGGCGATGACCAGGGAGGGATTGATCCGGATTTCCGGCATCTGAGGGAATGAAGGTGGCGTAATATCGCGTTGCATAGAACTGATACGCTAATGGCGCACCAAGCGAAGGCAATGAACTTGTTTTATTTGCTCAAGCCTGTGATGAATTCTGCTCCAGTTCCTTGATCCGCGCCTCAAGGGTGCGGATGCGCTCGAGCAACTGGGGCACCTTGGCTGGATAAGTTAACATGCGACGCCCTTCGATGAGCGGCTTAGCTGGATAACCGGTGTAAGCACCGGGCTCCGGATAATCCTTGGTCACGCCGGACTTGGCCATAAAAGTCACCTGACTTCCGATGGTCAGGTGCCCGGCTACTCCGACCTGTCCCGCCATGACGACGTAATCGCC
>JAIOQF010000326.1 GCA_021413535.1 Verrucomicrobiota bacterium | reverse complement strand
ACCAGACCACGATTGACTTCTGCAAAAAAAACGGCGCGCTAGATCCAAGGACAATGGGCACCGTGCCCAACGTCGGTCTCATGGCCCAAGCCGCCGAGGAATACGGCTCGCACAACAAGACCTTCGAAATCCCCGCCGATGGCACGGTGCGCGTCACGGACGCCAGCGGCAAAGTGCTCATCGAGCATCAAGTCGAAGCCGGCGACATCTGGCGTGCCTGCCAGACGAAAGATGCACCGGTGCAGGATTGGGTGAAGCTCGCCGTCAAGCGCGCGCGAGCCACCGGTTCGCCGACCATCTTCTGGCTCGATGAAAAACGCGCTCATGACCGCCAAATCATCGCCAAGGTGAACACGTATCTCAAAGACCATGACACTGCGGGCCTCGACATCCGCATCATGCCGCCTGCGGAAGCCTGTCAGTTCAGCTTGGAACGCATCGTGAAAGGACAAGATACCATTTCAGTAACCGGAAATGTGCTGCGCGATTATCTGACTGATCTTTTTCCCATCCTCGAACTTGGCACCAGCGCGAAGATGCTTTCCATCGTTCCCTTGATGAATGGCGGCGGGCTCTTTGAAACCGGGGCCGGTGGTTCCGCACCGAAGCATGTTCAGCAGTTCTTGGAGGAAAACTATCTGCGCTGGGACAGCCTCGGTGAATTCCTCGCGCTGGCCGTTTCATTGGAACATCTCGGCGAAACCTGTAAGAACCCGAAGGCCAGGATCCTCGCCGAAACGCTCGACGCCGCGACCGGTAAGTTCCTGGATGAAGACCGTTCTCCGGGCCGAAAGCTGGGGACGATCGACAATCGCGGGAGTCATTTCTATCTGGCGCTCTATTGGGCGGAGGCGTTGGCGACGCAGTCGGAGGATGCGGCTCTGCAGGCGCAATTCAAGCCCATCGCTGCGGAACTGAAAACCAATGAAGCCAAAATCGTTGCCGAACTTCTCGCGGTTCAAGGTCACCCCGTTGACATCGGCGGCTATTACCAACCCGACGAGGCCAAAGCCAATGCCGCCCTCCGCCCGAGTGCGACCTTGAATGCGATTCTGAACAAAATGAGAGAACCGTGAATCGTCTGGCTGGACGGTCTGCCCGCAATCTCACCCGCCCGGTCATCAGTTCCAGCCTTGGCGTTCAATTTGCTGGATCGCCTGGGTCAGTGCCGGATCCTCCGGGCCGATTGAGGCCGCGCGCCGCAAATGTTCGAGCGCAAGATCATAGCGTTGCAGGTGGGCATAGACTTTCCCGAGCAATAGATGACTCGGCCGAAATCCGGGGCGCCGCTCGAGGGCGAGACCAAGCTTTTGGACTCCATCGTCGATCCGACCCAAGCCGCACAGCGCCAGCCCGAGGTTGTAATGGATTTCCGCGCTGTCGATTCCAAGAGCGATTCCCTTCAAGCAAACGTCCCGGGCCCCGGCGTAATCCTTCCGGTTGATGAGCACATTAGCGAGGTTCTCATGCATGTGGCGGGCACGCGGTTCCATGGTTAATACCTTGCGGAAGCACGCCTCAGCCTCCTCCAATTGCCCTTTCTCCTCAGCAAAAGCAGCCCCGAGGTTTACCAGCGGACGCCATTTTGTGGGGCTCTTCGACACCACATCCGACCAAAGTGACACGTTTGATCTCCAGACATCGTTCCTCGCAAGCGTCGCCCAAGAGAGAGCCGCCAGCGCAATCACGGCCGCCGCAGCTGGAACCAGGCGCGCAATTCCGTGATCGCAGAATCGAGTCCGGAGCATGTCCAGGATACAGACCAGCACGGCAATCGCCCCGATCGTGGGGACATAGCTCCGGTGCTCGGCCATGGCGTCGGGCAAAGGCACCAGGCCCGAAGAAATGGAAAGCGTGACGAAATACCAGATGGTAAAGACCAGGGCCATCGAGGCTCGCACATCCCCGGTCCAGCGCCGGAAGATCATCCAGGCTCCGGTCAGGATTCCGGCGATGCCAGCAATTGAAAAAAGCACCCGCCAGTCGGAGATTGATTGCGACCATTCCACCTTCGGATCCAGGTTGAGATTCATTGGAACCAGCAGGAGCCGGAGGTAGCTCATGATCACCTTGAGGGAGGTGAGAAAATAATCATAGTGCTGGCGCGGCACATCATCTCGATTGGCCAGATTCAATGCGGCACCAAGCGTAAGTTGACCGTCGTTCTGCGCCCAAGTTGTGAACAAGACCAGCATCGGCACCACCCCCATGCAGAGCAGCAGCGGCAGTGCGCGGCGCGCGGCCACCCTGACGGCCGATCCCATGACGAGCCAGTCCGCGAGTATGATCATGACCGGAACCGTGACAACGCTCTCCTTGGTCAACATTCCCAGGATCATCGCCGCCATTGAGCAACAGCGCAGTAACCAGCGGCCTGTGCGTTTCTCCACGAGATTTGCCCGGAAGTGGAGCCAGAAAGTCAGCAGGTAAAAGAAGCCGCCCATGGAGGTAAAGCGCTGGATGATATAAGTCACCGACTCGATCTGGAGAGGATGCGCCACGAACAGCAACGCGACTGCAAGAGGCACAAACAGGGCTGAAGAATCCGGAATGGCGGAGCGCCGGGCAGAATTAAAGAACAGGTGGCGAAAAATTAGAAACACGAGGAAACCGTTCGCGGCATGCAGCACCACGTTGACCAGGCGATAGCCCCAAGGGTCACGCCCGCCCACCAGATGATTGAGGTAAAACGTAAAATAAGCGAACGGACGCAACATGATGTTCACCGCCAGATCAGGGTCCAGCTGCATCCGGGCGGGCGCGGTCGTGAAGCTTCTGGCATCGAACCAGCATCCGAGGCTGTGCGGATCAAAGGCGAAGGGATTGTCGATCAGGTAAACCCAGTCATCAAACACGAACGGGAACGGCAGAGTGTGCCCGTAGAGGAGGGCGGCAAACGCTGCGATCAGAAGCAGCGCCGCCGGCACATGCCATCTCCCTGCCCGGGCTCTGCTCAGCCAATGGTTCCGGCTCAGCCGAGCGGGTTCCGCCAACCTTCGCGCCGAGGAGGTGCAACTGATTGTTTTCTTTTTTCTGGGACGCTTTTTCAAGGAGCGGTAATCTGGTCGCCCCAAATAAAATCAGATTTCTGAATCTACGGCAAAAGACTCGCCTTGTAGCGATTATCACTACAAACCAGCTGACCACGTCCTGCTTAACTCAATCTCGCCTCCTCAACCCACTGGCCCGCCCTGAGATAAACCTCGGCGGCGTTGCGCAGACCGAGCTTCACCTTGATCCGCGACCGATAGGTGTCCACTGTGCTTTCACCCAGATGCAGCAGTTCGGCGATTTCCTTAAGTGTCCGGCCGCTGCCAATAAGTTGAAAAACCTCCAATTCACGATCTGCGAGCAGCTCCACGCCAAATGCTCCAGCGCGATTGGATCCAGTGGTGGAGATATTACTGATGATTTTTGCAGTCATCTGCTTGCTGACAAACACCTCGCCAGCCAGCACCGCCTTGATCGCAGCAATGACCTCGGAAGATGCTTCATTCTTGGTGATGTAACCCCGCGCTCCGGCGCGCAGCACTCGCTCGGCATAGAGATTTTCATCATGCATGGACAGCACCAGCACCGGGACATTGATTCCCTGCGCCTTAAGATCCTTAATCAATTCCAGTCCGCTCGATCCGCGCAATGAAATATCAACGATCACAATATCCGGCCGGGCGCTTTGGATGAGCTTCTTGGCCTGCTGGATGTTGTCTGCTTCTCCACACACCTGCATTCCCAGATCCTTGTTAATCAGAAGCGCCAAGCGCTCCCGGAACAGCGGATGATCTTCCACCAGCATGACCCGGGTCTGCTGCGGCTTCTTGTTCTCAGTGGATGTCGCCATGATGTGGCCGCTCGTTAATATTGTATGTGCACGATACCAGCGTCCCGCGCGGGGAGCGCCTTTGAATCTCCAGCGTCGCACCGAGTGCCCGGGCACGATAGGCCATCGTCTTTAATCCCATGCCCTCGGCCATCTCGAGGTTCTCAGGCGGTCCAGAGCCATCATCGGCTACCGTCAGCCGCACCGTCTCTCCTTGGAGTCGCAAAGAGATGATAACCTCGGTTCCGTGACTATGGCGCAGTGAATTGTTTAGAGCCTCCTGCGCGATGCGATACAAATGCATCGCCGCACCTGAATCACCCAGACGGATCTCTCCCTCCTCCCGGAAGGAGACTTTCATGTGGGTCAGATGCCTTGTCATGACAGCCAGCTCATCCAAGGCCACCGCCAGTCCCGTCGCGCCTGTGAGCAGCGGGAAAATTCCTCGAGCCAGATCCCGCGCCTGCACCACGGAGTCACGCAACAGTTCTTCAATCTTTTCCGCCTCCCCGGCCTCGGGCAAAGCTCGGGCTTGCAAGTCGTCTGCCAGTGATTTGGCCGCAAAGCCGATCGCCGCCAGTTGCTGGCACAATCCATCGTGCAAATCCCGTCCAATGCGCCGCCGTTCCTGCTCGCCCGCCTCCACAATTTCATGCTCCAGCTGTCTCACGTTCTTCAAGGTCTCGATCAGAGCCCGATCCGACTCTTGCTTCGCCCGCACGGCATTCCCGCCCAGTGCGACAAGGACAAAATAGACCATGCGACCCAGCGAGGCCCAATGATAGCTCCATTCCGAACGATAGGGATGTTCACTTATGTTTGCCGCCCACCACACCACGCCGCACATCAGCGCCAGAAAAACGGCCAGCCGCTTCTTGCCCTGCCACACCACCAACAGGATGGGAACCGCGTAGAACACATACACGCTAATCTCCCAGCCCGTGGCTTTGTCCAAGGAGCCGATCAGAAGAATAAGCAGAAACGCAAAGCCAATAACCAAGGCCCGCCGGCTACGAAACAGCGGGCGCCCTGAAGCGAGAATGCCTGACGAAGTTAAAATACCCTC
>JAIOQF010000325.1 GCA_021413535.1 Verrucomicrobiota bacterium | reverse complement strand
AACTCATTGCGATCTTCGTGAGCAGCACGAAAAATGCCGATGCGAACGGGCGTTGATTCATCAAAAATCAACAATCATCATTCGATATTCATCAATCAAATCTTCGAGTGTCCGTCCTTTCCAAAAGGCCGCTATTCCAGGCAGGCGGGATCGTAGGGCCAGAGCGTGGTCATGGACTTTGTTTGGATCCAGCCACGGATGTTCTTGCCTTCGGGGGGCGGATTTTCATTGTGGAATTCCACATAGGACCAGCTTCCCTGATCCTTGATCTTGCGCACCTGACTGCCGGGCGGAAGTGGTGACAATGATTTGCTGGTGGTGCTGGCGGCGGAGTAAGCGCTCGCTTCTTTGGCGGTGATCACGGCGATGTCGTGGAATTTTTCAAACGACGGATGCCAGAGCCAGCCGAGAATACTCGATGTTTCGCCCACGAGCGCCAGAACAGCGATGGTCAGCAGCAGGGCGCGGAGGTTGCCGGCGCGGATAAAGAAAAAGGCAATGATGCAGCAGAAGGTCAGCACCCAGCCGCAGGCGGCCGCGATGGTCAGCCATTGCGCGCGGCTGAACCAGGATGCGAATTGCTGGCGGATTCCGTTTGATGGAAAATAAAAATTGCCGGTGCGTTCGTGGATGTGGGAAATGTTTTGCCGCGTCTCTGCTGATGGGGCCGGCAGCAGTGCGGCCCGCTGATAATACAGTGCTGCATGGCCGATGTCGCCCTGACGGTAGCGGGTGTTTCCGAGAAGTTGAAAGAGCGCGGGCGAGTAATTCTTTTCATCGACGAGCGCCTCACCGAGATCCCGTGCCTTGGAAAAATCACCCTGATCGAAGGCGATGCGCGCCTCGGTGAATCGCTCTTGCGGCGTGGAGTCCGCACCGCGCGCGAAGGTCGTGATGAGCAGGGCCGTAAGAACGGCAAAAAAGTGGCGACGGAAGTTCATGGTGAAATCAGGGAAATTATCGCGGGCCGGCAGTCCTCAAGATTTGAGAATTTTCAACACGCGGGCGCGTTCATCAGCTGGGATCGGTTCCGCGGCTGCGGTCCGCGACGGACTGAAGTTGAGGCGCTCATGCTGATCGAGAATGGACTGACTTTCCGCGTCTGGTGTTCCGCTGCGCAGTCGGATGTATTGGGCCGCAGTTTGATAAAAGTCTCCGCGCGACAAGCTGTCTCCGCTCAGTTTTTTCCAAAGTCTGCGCACAGGCGTGGCTGATGTGAAGGCGAGCGACTGCCAGAGTGAGGTGCCAAATTTTATGCCGATGAGCAGGAAGAGGATCGTCGCCGCAGCCCCGTTCCAAAAAAGGAAGCTACGGTTCTTCCACAACACCGGATGCGGAGTGATCCATGCGGCCTGATCCGGCAGCACGGTGACGATGTCCGTGAGTTTTACCTGGGGTTGAGACATCTTCTCTGGTTCAGTGGGCGACTGCTCGCCCGATGTCGATGCCAGCGGACTGGTCGCTCTCGATGGTGTGGGGGCGCTCGTTTCTTTCACGCGAAGCGGCACCGGTGCGGTGCGCGCGGTGACATATTGTTTTTTTGTGGGGCTGAAAAAGCTGATTTCAAAGGGCGGGATCGCAGTCAGGATTTTTTTTGGAATCAAAACCTGATTGAAAGTGGCGCGCTGTTCCACGGTCTCGCCGGTGGGGTCTGGTTGACGGATATTGAGGCGGCGGGCGGGATAGGTTTTCCAGTCTCCGGCGCTGGTAAGAGCGGGAGCGCTGAGGCTGTCGAAATTACCGGAGCCGGTGATGGTCATTTCCACGGAAATCGGATCGCCCACGGAAAGTTCATGGGGGTCGGCGTTGATGGAAATTTCGAAATCACCCACGAGTCCGTTGAAGCTGGCGGGACGATCCTTTTCCGGCAACGACAGCACGGTTATATCGATGTCCGAGCTCTGCGGCTTCGCGGTGCGTTCCTCGGTCTGTGAGAAGAAAGGGCTCTGAAATGTATTGCCACCCCGCGCCTCCACCAAAAAAACGATCTCGCTGGTGGCGGGGCCGAGTTTGAATTTTCCAGCCTTCAGTGCGGAGAGTGTGCTGCGGAAAGTGTAGGCGCGATTGCGGACGCCGCCCATGGAGACGACGGACTGTTCCGCCTGAATCGGGAAGCGCTGGATCGCAAAATTGTCTTTCGGCAGTTCGATCAATCCGATGCGCTGCATGGCCACGCGACGTTCGGGTGCATAGATGGTGACGGTGATGGGCACGACTTCGCCAACGTAGATTTCCCGCTTTTCGATCTGCATGGAGATCAACGGATCGTTTTGCGACGAGGGCTGCGTGGCCTTGGCATTGACGACCACACGGACTTCGTTCGATTTGAAAAGTTTCCCGCCGACGTGAATCTCCTGCGGTGGAATGACGAGGGTGCCGGTCTGGCGTGCGATGATGATCCAGGTGAAGACGGAGCTGTTCTTCATGACACCGTTGATGATGCTCGTCTGGTAACTGTAAGAGGGAGCATTGCTCGCAGGCTCCAAGCCCGGCGGAAGTTGCAACTGCGGTGCCGCGTCCGGCTGGCCGCCCTCGAGAGTGATTGTGTAGGTGGTGGAACTTCCTGGCTTGATCTCAGCGGGATCGGCTGATGCTCGCAGCGTTGGCGCGTTTTGCGCGAAAGATGAAGGATGAAAGATGAAGGATGAAAGAAAAATGATGCATGATGCAATACATGCGCGCGCGCAGGAGCGCTGAACGGCTTTTTGCCGAATTTCATTAGTTCTGTGTGTGTCGCAGAGCATTTCAAATTCGATCTTCATCGGTGTTGGCATTTTTTCATCCTTCATCCCTCATCCTTTCATCTAGTAATCTTTTCCCCCCGGCGGTTTTTCACGCCGCATCATATATTGTGCGGATTTCTGGTCGTCGGCGTAGGTGCGCAACTGGTTGCGCGCTTCCTGCGGTGTGAATCCGGTCTTGTCATTTCGTTGGTCGTCAGCCAGATCTTTCCGCTCGCCTTGCTGCTGTCCGCCTTCCTTGGCCTTTAAATCGCCTTCAGGAAGCTGTTCCTGCATCTTCTGAAGCTGGTCGCTTTCTTTCTGTTTGCTGTTGTCACCCTCTTTCTGCTGCTGGTCTTGATCCTTGCCGGATTCCCCGTTTTCGTCGGGCTCGCCTTCGCCCTTGTCGCCTTTCTGCTGCTTGTCCTTGCTCTTTTCTTTTTGTTTCTGCTGCTCTTGCTGCTTTTTGAGTTCATCCAGGCGCTTCTGAACAAAGTCACGATTTTCTTCGATTTCTTTGTATTCCGGCGTGTTTTCCTTATTCAGCCGCTGGAGAGCATTGAGCGCGTTTGTGAAATGATCACGCGAATCCGTCCAAGCTTTGATCGTGAATTCAGGCTCCTTCTGCAAACGAGAGTCGCCCAGGTCATAGAGACTGGTGCCCAGCCCGCGCAGTGCTTGTGACTGAACTCCTTGGTCGGGAAATTCGAGCGCCTTGCTGTATGACTGGATCGCGCCGTCGTAATCCTTGAGCTGGTGTTCGGATGCCGCGAGACCGTAGAGCATTTGATTGGCGTGAGGCGGCGTCACTTTCTGTTTTAGTGCACGGGAATAAATATCGCGTGCCTCTTCAAATTTTCCCTGGGCATATGCTTCTGTGGCACGCTTTAGATCATTCACTTCCCTCGCATGGGCGGGGCCGTGCAGTGCAAGCAAACCGAATAACGTGAGCGCGGCGAGCGTGGATGCGGACGGCACATGCACGGCAGTCTGCGGATCGATGGGAAGAGCCGGGGTCTTGATTGGTTTGCGGGTCGCATGTCGCATAAGCTGGGACAAGATAATGCACAACAAACCGAGACCAAGCGGCCATTGATAGCGTTCAATCGGGCGCGAATCGACACGCGACTCGGAGGTTTTGGCATCGAGCTGGGTGAGCAGGCTGTCGATGGCGTTTTGGGTCAGGGCTTGCGAGGCAAGTTCGATGTAACTGGCGCCGGTGATGGTCGCGACTTGTTGGAGCAACTCAGACTGCAAGCGCGCTTTCACGACATTGCCATTTTCATCGCGGACATAATCGCCCTGGCGTTCGGGATCTGGGTCTGGAATCAGCGAGCCTTCCGCCGTGCCCATTCCCACCGGTAGAATTAGCAACTTCTTGCTCGCGGCATCCTTCGCGGCGGCGAGTGTTCCGTCGTCCGTTTCCTGGCCGTCGCTGAATAAAATCAAGCCGCAACGCTGGCTGGGTGTTTTTTCGGTGATTTCCAAGACCAGATTAATCGCGGAGGCCAGGCTGCTGCCACCGCGCGGGATGGTCGTGTGATCGAGCGCCTGAATCGATTCGCGCATCGCTTCATGATCGGTGGTGAGGGGGGCCTGGAGGAAGGCGCGTCCGGCGAAGGCGATCAAGCCCACGCGGTCGCCGGGAATCTTCTCCAAGAGATCCAAGGCTGCCAGCTTGGCGCGAGTCAGGCGATTGGGCGCCATGTCATCGGCCAGCATGGACTTGGAGGTGTCGATGGCGATGAAAACATTTCTTCCGGACAGCGGCACTTCACTTTTGATAATGCCGTATTGCGGACGGGTCAGGGCGATGATGATGAGGGCCAGTCCGAGCAACTGCAGGCTGAAGATCGTCCACGACCATACTAGAGATGCCCCGGCCAGCAGAGGCGAGCGCAGCCGTTCAGAGGTCGCGAATGCTGCGACTGAGATTTGCGCGCGCTTATCCGCCCACATTTTCAGTAGGATCAGCATTGGCAGCACGAGGAGCGCCAGAGCGTAATAGGAAGAGGCAAAGTTCATACGGTGATCGGCGCCAGGCGCGCGAGGGTGACTTTCCAAATCGAATAGAGCAGGATGCAAATGGCGGCGGCAATGATGAAGATGAGGAAGAGATCGTCCGTGTGCACGATGATGCGCCGGTCAATCTGAGTCTTCTCCATTTTATTGATGGATTCGAAGACCTGTTTCAGAGTTGCTGCATCCTGCGCTTTGAAAAATGTTCCACCGCCGATCTCGGCAATTTGCTTCAAACTCTCCTCGTCAAACTCATCGCGAAAGGAATTGATATTGCCGCCATTGGGCATCGGGATGAGATGATAGCCTGGTGTGCCAACGCCGATGGTATAGATTTTGATGCCGAGCGTTGCGGCGTAGCGGGCTGCGTCCGCAGGGCTGAGTTTGCCTGAGTTGCTCGCGCCGTCGGTGATGAGCACGAGGACTTTGCTCTTGGCCTCCTGCTTGTCCAGGCGACGTGCCGCGGCCGCGATACCGGAGCCAATGGCCGTCCCGGCCTCGATCACACCAGTCTGAATGCGATCCATGTTTTTCAAAATCCAGTCGTGATCCAGGGTTGGTGGACACGGCGTGTAAGGCGCGCCTGCGAAGGCAACGATGCCGATGCGGTCGCCGGGCCGTCCTTCGATGAAGTCCTTGAGCACGCGCTTGGCGGCGACGAGGCGGTTGATGTTGCGCGTGCCAGCGTAGTAATCTTCGATCAGCATCGAGAGCGAGACATCCACTGCAACGCAGATGGCGATGCCTTCTGATTTCACTTCTTCATGCGTGATCAGCTTCTGCGGACGCGCCAGGGCGATGATTCCGCAGATCAGCGAGAGGTGGAGCAGGTTGGGCACAAAGCCACCCCGGCGCGAACGGGTCGGACGTCCGAGGCCGCTCATCAGACTGACCATGGGGAAAGCCAGTGTCGGGGCAGCACCGCGCCGTCCCCGCAACCAGGCGAGCAGCGGCACCAAAAGCAGCAGGAGCAGCCACCATGGATCGGCGAATTGATAGTTGGAAAAAAATGGAAATGACATGAGTCAGGAGTTCAATTCGACGCAGCGCCTTGGGATTGAAAAACTTCGTGTCGCAGCGTTTCGATGGCGGCATGAACCAGTAACTGCGCTTCTTCTTTGGTTGCGGGTGCTGGAGCGAAGGCGATCTGATCGCAAGTCTGGGCGACGGAGGCGAAGCGCGCCCGGCGTTCTTCGTCAGTGGCGAACTGGCTTAAATCATAGAGCTCTTCCCGCGTGCGAAATGGTGCGGGCACCGCGTAGCGTCCCAATTGATAGTCGCGCATGATTACGGACACGCGGTGCCCGGTCTCGGCGGGATTGAGCTTTTCCGTTTTATCGAGCAGTTCCAGCAATCGACTTTGGGCGAGAGTCAAAGGCGGCACATGAGATATGGTCTGGTAGTTTTGACTGCGGAACAACAGCCAGATCACCACGGCGAGAAGGATGACGGCAATGGTGCAGATCAAGATCAACAGCCAGGGCGAAGAATATTGCGAGATGTCGATCGGCGCAGACACCTCGGGATGAGGCAGAGGAGTGAGCTGCGGTTTCGCTGGTGAATGTTGCGCAAAGATCCCGCTGGCCACGACGAACGGCAGCAGCCAGAGAATGCGCCGGTAGTCCCACGGATTGATCATCTTTTTCGAGAACGGAAATAACTTTTCAATGCAGGAAGGTAATCTTCATCGGTGAGCACCGGTATATAATCAGCCCGGTTGCGCTTCAGCGAGGCGGCGAGGGAATCCCTTAGCCCCCGCATCCGTTGCGAGTAGGCATTGCGCACGCCGCGATCAGAAGTATTGACCACCATCTGCTCGTGAGTTTCCGGATCTTCGAGGCAGATGCGGCCTGCGACAGGCAGATCAAACTCTTTGGGATCCATCAGGTGCACGGCGACGACATCATGTTTCGCCGCGCAGGCGCGCAGTGCGCGCTCCCATGAAGCTGTTTGATCGCGCGGTAAAATGAAATCCGAGATGACAAAGACCAGTGCACGATGCGGGATGCGTTGCACAGCGAGTTCCAAGGCTGGCTCCAGGCTGGTGCGACGGCGGCGTGGCTGATAATTCAAAATCTCGCGCACGATGCGCAGTGCCTGGGCGGCGCCTTTGCGTGCTGGCAGATAGAACTCCACTTCATCCGTGAACATGGCGAGCGCGACCTTGTCGTTATTGCTCTGCGCGCTGAAGGCGAACACGGCGGCAAGTTCTGCGGCACGCTCGCGCTTGCTGTCTTCACCGCTGCCGTAGTCGCCCGATGAACTCACGTCCACCAGCAGCAGAACAGTCATTTCCC
>JAIOQF010000006.1 GCA_021413535.1 Verrucomicrobiota bacterium | reverse complement strand
GGTCATGGGGGGTCTATACCCGTTCTTTCATATACAATCAAATGGGGTGGCGCGTCCTGTCTTGCTGTCGCGGCCAGGTTTTAACCAGATCGAAAGACGCAGGATTTTCACCGCCAAGGTCTCCGTTTACATGGTCAAATTAGTCAGGTGACGAAACCGTCACATTTACCGCGGGCCGTGTTTCTAATGTGACAGATTGTTCACATACCGTCCGTTGCCGCATTCTCATGGTGGGGCGACACATCTGGGCCATCCAATTTGTGGCATCACAACCTCCAGTTCACCCATGAAACTTAGAACTCAATCCTCCAAACTGTTCAGCCTCGCCGCCAGCTTAGCGTTCATCACCACGATTTCCGCCGCGCCCACTGCGGTCGATCCCGCGATCCCGGAATACACGCCAGTCAGCGGCATTTCCGGAAATCTGAACTCCATCGGTTCCGACACGCTGAACAATCTCATGACCTTCTGGGCCGAGGGCTTTAAAAAAGCTTATCCCAATGTGAACATCCAGATCGAAGGCAAGGGCTCCGCGACCGCGCCGCCCGCTTTGATCGAAGGCACCTCCCAGATCGGTCCGATGAGCCGCCCGATGAAGAATGAGGAGATCGACGCTTTTGAGAAGAAATTCGGCTATAAACCGACTGAGATCAAGGTGGCGATTGATGCTCTGGCGGTGTTCGTTCACAAGGACAATCCAATCAAGGGATTGAGCCTCGCTCAGGTGGACGGCATCTTCGGCAGCACGCTCAAGCGCGGCGGCAAGGATGCAAAGACTTGGGGCGATCTCGGCATGACTGAGTGGGCCGCGACACCCATCTCGCTCTACGGACGCAACAGCGCCTCGGGCACCTACGGCTTCTTCAAGGAGCACGCGCTCCAAAAAGGCGACTTCAAGGCGACCGTGAAAGAGCAGCCCGGTTCATCAGCGGTGGTGCAGGGAGTTGCTTCCGACAAGAACGGCATCGGCTACTCCGGCATCGGTTACATCACTTCCGGCGTGCGCGCTTTGCCGCTCTCTGACAAAGGCGCCAAGTTTGTCGAGCCAACCTACGATAATTGCCTCAGCGGCGACTATCCGATGGCGCGCTTCCTTTATGTCTATGTGAACAAGAAGCCCGGTGCTGGACTCGACAAGGTGACTGCCGCCTTTGTAAAGTTCGTCGCCTCCAAGCAGGGTCAGGACATCGTTGTCAAAGACGGCTACTTCCCGCTGCCAGCTGCGCTTGCCGCCGAATCAGCCAAGGCTACGGAGTAGTCAACGTGAGGATTTTGACACACGCGCGGTCTTGCAGAAGCGGGCCGCGCGTGTTCTTCATTTAGCCAAGGTCGATCCAATGATGAATCCCGCTGACCAGTCTCCCCGTTCGCCCCGCCCGGTGCCGGAGCGATTTTTGGCGTCGAAGGCGACCTTGCGGCTCGACGCATTGATGACCTGGCTCATCCGCATCGGCGGCGTCAGTATCATTATCATGGTGCTGGGCATCTTCGTTTTTGTATTGAGCCAGATTCTGCCGCTTTTCAAGGGGGCGCATATTGAACCGCAGACTGAAACGGCCGTGGTGGCCAATGCCGCCCAGGTGAAAGCATTCGGTGTCGATGAATCGTCTCGCCTGCCGTTTGTTTATGAAGGCGGCGATGAACTGCGCTTCATCGATCTCGCTCAAAATGGCAAGATCATTTCGGAAAAGCTGACGCTGCCTGTCGGTGCCCGGATCACGGCGCAGGACTATCACGCAGGGAACCATCGCATGGCTTTCGGCACCTCCACTGGGCAGGTCGGGCTGATCGATATTTCGTATGCTAGTGAAGGCACTGGCGCGGAGGCCCGTATTCGGGGCAGTGCCAAGACATCAGCCTCCATCCCCATCGGCCAGGAAGGTGCACCGGTCGAGATGATCGGCTACGGCGACAGCGGCTCCGGCAAACTTTTCGCCGCGGTGCAAAACCAAAGTGGAACTTGGAAGCTGGTGGTATTTCCGTTGGTGCAGAAAAATTCGCTGCTTGGCGCGGGCAAGATCGAGAAGGGCGATGAGACTGATCTCACCGCGCTGATCAAGGGCAAGCCGGTGAAACTTCTCGTGCCGCAAACGGCGGACAGCGTGCTGGTCGCGGACGAGTCGGGAACGGTCAGCTATTTTTTCCTCAACGATGGTCATTTTGAAAAACGGCAGGAGTTCCGGCCATTCTCCGATACCGCGTCCCCCGCAGTTGCTTCCATGGATTTCGTGTTCGGCGATGTGTCTATTGTGTTCACGAATCCCGCGGGTGAGACCCGCATGTTCAGTCTCTTCATTCCCCAGGGCACGGACAAAAGAATTTATGGCCAGACGCGAACTTTTTCCAATCTTCCGGCTGGCGCGACTTTCTTCGCCGCTAGCGAGCGCAACAAATCATTTCTTATCGGCAGCGGAACGCGCGCGAGTTTGCTTCACGCCACAACGGAATCCACCCGTTGGGAGCAGACGCTGGCATTTGAACCAGCGGCGGCGGCAGTCGATGGAAAATTTAACCACATCGTCTTTCTCGGAAAGGACGGCAAGATTCGCGTGCTCGGTCTGAATGATCCGCATCCCGAAGCCGGCTGGAAGGCATTCTTCGGTAAAGTCTGGTATGAGGGGGCGAACCAGCCGAAGTATGAGTGGCAGTCCACGGGTGGCTCCGACGAGTTTGAGCCCAAGCTCTCGCTGGTGCCGCTGATTTTTGGCACGATCAAGGGAACACTATGGGCCATGGTGATGGCCGTGCCCATCGCGTTGCTGGCAGCGGTTTATGCCGGTCAATTCCTCCGGCCCGAAGTCAAGCGCGTGGTGAAACCCGTGATGGAGATCATGGCCTCCCTGCCTTCAGTCGTGCTCGGCTTTCTTGCCGCGCTCTGGCTCGCACCTATTTTGGAAACACGAGTTGTTTCGTTCTTTCTTGTCTGCCTTGGTGTGCCGGTTCTGGCCATGCTGGTCGGCGTGGCGTGGTCGCGGATGCCGGTGCTGACTCGCGCGAGGATCAAGCCGGGTCGGGAATGGCTGGCTCTGCTGCCGCTGATGTTCCTCGCTGGATTTGTTCTTTGGAAAATTGGTCCTTTAGTAGAATCGCTGGTGTGCGTCGTGAAGGATCCCGCCACCGGCAAGGTCACGGCTGACTTCCGGCTCTGGTGGCCCAAGGTCACCGGCTGCAGTTTCGATCAAAGAAACTCACTGGTCGTCGGATTGATGATGGGTTTCGCCGTGATCCCGGTGATATTTACAATCGCGGAAGATGCGATCTCCAACGTGCCTAACTCGATCATTGCCGCCTCACACGCGCTGGGGGCCAGTCGCTGGCAGACGGTGCAGCGGGTGGTGCTGCCTGTGGCGGCGGCCGGGATTTTCTCCGCGCTGATGATCGGTCTCGGGCGCGCCGTGGGCGAGACGATGATCGTCGTCATGGCCACAGGCAACACGCCGATCATGGAGTGGAACCTGTTCAACGGGATGAGGACGCTGGCGGCGAACATCGCCGTGGAACTGCCCGAGGCGCCGGTGCATTCGACTCACTACCGCACGCTGTTCCTTGGCGCGCTGGTTCTTTTCGTCCTCACCTTTGTGCTCAACACCGCCGCCGAATTGCTCCGTCAGCGTTTGCGTGAGAAATATAAAATCGTCTGATCCCGCATGGCCCCTCTGTTCAAGTCCAAGCCCACACCGCCCCACGGCGAGCCCTTTGTCTGGCTCGGCGCAATGGGCCTGGCTGTGGGCGTGATCATGGTGGCGGGCTTGTTTATCCTGATTCTTTCCAATGGTCTTTCCGTGTTCTGGCCCGCGCGGGTGGTGGAGTTCAAGCTCAAGGACGGCAGCATCGTTGCGGGTGAAATCGTGCGCGAGCAGGTCCAGGCTGGTGGTGCCAAAGAGCTGCAGATTCACACGGGGAACAAGGATGTCTATGGCCTCGCCTACCGCTTCGTGGCCGAGACCGACATCGTGTCGCGCAGTGAGCCGCCGGGCTATCTCATGGTCGGGCGCATTGAATATGGCAATGCGATTCTCCAGCCGGTGTCGCTGGTGTTGGGCGACGGAACCACCGTGAAAGCGGATGCAACGACCTTCGATGACAGGTTGCAATCGCTGGTCAAGGAGGCTGCGGCGCGCAGGCGGCAGATTGAGAAAGTCGAGAAGGTTGAGATCGGCGCGATCAACCGCAAGATGACCGCTTCCGACGTGGAGCTGCGGGCACTTGAACGAGACAGCAAACTTGATGCGGAACATCGCGAAAAGAGAAAACTGGCGATCAAAAACTCGACTGCAACCTTGCAGAAAGAATATGAAACTCTGGCTGCTCAGGCGAGAGATCTGCGTGCCGCGCAGAACCGTGATTTCCTGAATTACCGTCTGGCGACCGGCGAGGAGCGCAAAGAGTCTGCGGGTAATTTGATGATGTTTTACCACCCCAATTCCCTCGGATTCTTTGGGCGCGTAGAAATTTTCTTCAGCCGCATCTGGGAATTTCTCACGGAACAACCACGCGAGGCCAACACCGAAGGCGGAATTTTCCCCGCTATCTTTGGCACGTTTGTTATGACGCTAATGATGTGCGTGCTGGTGACGCCATTCGGAGTGATTGCGGCCATTTACCTGCGGGAATATGCAAAGCAGGGGCTGATTGTTCGCGCGGTGCGCATTTCGGTCAACAATCTCGCCGGGGTGCCATCCATCGTTTTCGGCGTCTTCGGGCTCGGGTTCTTTGTTTACACCCTCGGCGCGGCGGTGGACCAGCAATTGTTTTCCGACGCGCTCCCAACGCCGACTTTCGGAACGGGCGGCATCTTCTGGGCCTCGCTCACACTTGCGCTGCTCACGCTTCCGGTGATCATCGTCGCCACGGAGGAGGCGCTTGTTGCCGTGCCCCGCGGCATTCGTGAGGCGGCGCTCGCGGCAGGTGCGTCGAAATGGCAGACAATCCAGCGCGTGGTGCTGCCCAGCGCAACGCCGGGCATTCTCACCGGAGTCGTTCTGGCCATGGCGCGCGGCGCAGGCGAGGTCGCGCCCTTGATGCTGGTCGGTGTGGTCAAGCTGGCACCCAGTCTGCCGCTGGACACGGTCGCGCCCTTCTTCCATCTTGATCGCAAGTTCATGCACCTCGGCTTTCACATTTACGATCTTGGATTTCAATCGCCCGACTCCGATGCGGCCAAGCCGATGGTCTTTGCCACGGCCCTGCTGCTTATCCTGCTGGTTATCGTGATGAATCTCGCGGCGATTCTGCTGCGCAACCGCCTTCGCAAACGTTATGCCATCGGCACTTTCTAACTCTCCCCGCAAAGCCATGTCCGACGAAGCCACTGCATCGCCCATCACCGGCGTTTTCACTCTGAATCCTCGGATGATCGAAGTGCGCGACTTCAGTTTCTGGTATGGCGCGAAGCAGGCGATTTTTAATGTGGCCATGAACATTCCCGAACGCAAGGTGACTGCGTTCATCGGCCCCAGCGGCTGTGGCAAGTCCACGCTGCTGCGCAATCTCAACCGGATGAACGACCTGATCGATGGCGTGCGGCATGAGGGCGATATCCTGCTTGATGGCCAGAGTCTCTATGATCCTTCGGTCGAGGTTATTTCGCTGCGCAAGCGTGTGGGCATGGTATTTCAGAAGTCGAATCCATTTCCCAAAAGCATTTATGAAAACGTGGTCTTCAGCCTGCGGGTCGCCGGTCGCAACAAACGCAGCGAACTGGATGAAGTGGTCGAGACCAGTCTGCGTCATGTGGCTTTGTGGGACGAGGTGAAAGACCGTTTGCATGAGAGTGCCTACGGATTGTCCGGTGGTCAGATGCAGCGGCTCTGCATTGCCCGTGCCATTGCCAACCGGCCGCAGATTTTGCTGATGGACGAGCCCTGTTCCGCGCTGGATCCCATCGCCACTTTGAAAATCGAGGAGCTGATGTCGCAGCTCAAAGAGGAATACACCATCGTCATCGTGACTCACAACATGCAGCAAGCGCGCCGCATCGCCGATGACACGGCCTATTTCCTGCTGGGAAAACTCATTGAGCACGCGCCAACCTCCGACATCTTCACCAATCCTCAGCGCATCGAGACCGAGCGTTACATCTCCGGACAGATGGGATGAGAAATGAGAACATTTGAAATTCGCCAATCCTCATGCAAGAAAAATCCCACATCCTCTCGAGTTTCGACAAGGCCCTCGAGCAACTCAACGATTGCATCCGTCGCATGGCCGCCATCACTCAGGAAAGTTTGAGCGACTGCGCGCGAGCGTTGGCGCGGCGCGACGAGGCTTTGTGCAACCGGATCATTGCTGACGATGAAACGGTCGATGCGCTGGAGATGGAGATTGATCGCGAAGGCGTGAACATCCTGACGCGCTTTCAGCCGTTGGCCCATGACTTCCGCCGAGTCTTCGCGACGATCAAGGTGGCAACCGATCTCGAGCGCATCAGCGATCAGGCGGTCAACATCGCACGCCGCTCGAAGAAACTGCTGCAGTCGCCCGAACTGCCGGAAACGCGCATGCTGGAACCAATCCACCCCCAAGCCGCCTCCCTGCTTCAGGACAGTCTGCGTGCGTTCAATGAGGAGGACATCGAACTGGCCATGA
>JAIOQF010000308.1 GCA_021413535.1 Verrucomicrobiota bacterium | reverse complement strand
GCTGCCGAAAAAACTTCTTCAGCCGCTTCCTGCATCACCCACGTTCCTTGCAGCCGATGGCACTCCGCTTCGCCAGATGCTCAGTGCTGACGGCCAGCGCGTGGCGCAACCGGTGAATTTGCCTGAAATTCCTGTCGATCTCATTCACGCCACGCTTGCGGCCGAAGACCGGCGATTCTTCTCGCATGGTGGGGTGGATCTTCCCGCAATAGCGCGCGCGGCCTGGGACAACCTGATGGCCCGGCGCGTTGTGTCCGGCGCTTCCACCATTACCCAGCAACTTGCGAAAATTTCCGCCGACGAACGCAAACCGCGCCGGTTGTGGACCAAGGTGATCGAGGCTCTGCAAGCGCGACGCATCGAGATGACGTGGAGCAAGGAACGCATCCTTGAGGAATATCTGAACCGCGTTGGCTATGGAAATCTGCTGATCGGGTGCTCCAGCGCAGCGCAGGGCTATTTCGACAAACCGCTGCGCGATCTCTCACCGGCGGAATGTTCCATGCTCGCTGCGCTGCCGCAGGCGCCTTCGAGGCTGAATCCATTCACGAATTTCAAAGCGGTGCAGTCTCGGCAGAAGTTCGTGCTTGATGGCATGGTCGAGCGCGGCTGGCTCACTTTGGAAAAGCGAGCCCTCGCGGGTGATGAAAAAATAGTCTTGCAGCGATTCAATGGCGGTTTCGAAGCGCCACATGCTATCGAGCTTGTCTGTGGCCCAGGTTTAAAGCCCGGACCGCAAGTCATCCACACCACGATCCTTCCGACGCTGCAATCACGCATGGAGTCGATCATCGCGCGCCGTCTGGCTGCGCTGCGTGACCGCCATGTGACTCAGGCCGCTGCGGTGGTGATCGAAAACAAGACGGGCCGCGTTCTCGCGCTGGCTGGCTCCCGAGATTTTTTCTCCAACGAAGGCGGCCAGATCAATGGTGCGTGGGCTCCCCATTCCGCCGGTTCGGCTGTGAAACCATTCACCTATTTGCTGGCATTGCAGCGCGAGTTCACTCCAGCTTCGATTATTCCCGATCTGCCCATCGAGTTTAGCACGCCGGGCGGCATATACCGGCCGGAAAACTATGATCACCGCAACTACGGTCCAGTGACGTTACGCACGGCGCTGGGCTCCTCGTTGAACATTCCCGCCGTCCGCGTGCTGAAACAGATCGGTGGCGAGAAGGTCTTGTATGACACGCTGAAAAATCTCGGCATCACCTCGCTCACAGAACCTGCGGATCACTACGGTCTCGGTCTCACCATCGGCAATGCACCAGTCCGGCTCATTGAGTTGACTAATGCCTACGCTTGCCTCGCGCGTCTTGGCGAATACAAACCGTGGACATTGCTGGTCGATGCACCTGAAATTGTAAACACTCGTTTGTTTCCACAAGAGGTGTGCTATCAGATCGCCGACATCCTGGGCGACAATCAAGCCCGCCTGCCAACCTTCGGTCCTTGGTCAGTGATCCGGCTGCCCTTCAAGGTCGCAGTAAAGACCGGGACCAGCCGGAACTATCGCGACAACTGGACCATCGGCTATTCGCCGGAGTTCACGGTTGGCGTGTGGGCTGGTAATTTTGATCACACGCCAATGGAGAACGTGTCCGGCGTCACGGGTGCGGGGCCGATCTTTCGCGACATCTTTCTCCATCTGCGGGCATCGTCCGGCACCAGTTGGTTCGATGCACCGACGGGGATTGTGCATGCGAAGATCGATCCTCGCACTGGGCATCAACTTCCGGATTCCGGCATGGTGGTGCGCATGAGCCGGCCGGAGATTTTTCTCGGTGGGGCGTTGCCAGTCCCGGCAAAGTCGGAAGATTACGAAGCGGAAACGGGCCGGGCCTTTCTGTCGGACGAATATGCCAGATGGATATCCCAAGGCGATCACTGGCTTGTGGGACTTGTTTGCGTGCGTCCGTCATCTAATTCTAGCAGGCCTCCGCGTATCCTTTCACCGGTCGACGGGAGTGTGGTATTCCTCGATCCTGATTTGAGCGATGGCGGTCGCCGCATGTTGCTTCAGTCACAGGAAGGTATGGCAGTGAACTGGAGTTCGCTCACGCTGCGCATTGAGGGGAACGATGGCGCTCCCATGGCCTGGCTGGTTCCTGGCCGCCACGAGATTACGGCGACTGATTTGAAGTCCGGGTTGGAAACGACGGCATCAGTTGAGGTTCGGGACGCGACGGAATTCGCTGCACAGCGAAGAAGCAAGATGATCGCGAGGTGAGGCTCAGCGGGACTGCGCGCGGTATTTGTCGATTTCAGCCCGGATATCTTCCGCGCGGTTGCCCGGATCGGGATGGGTGCTCATGATCTCGGGTTGGTGGGATCCGCCCGATGCTTTTTTAAGCACCTCCATGACCCGGATCAGTGCTTCGGGGTTGTAACCTGATTCGATGAGAAAGCGCACGCCTAGTTTGTCGGCCTCGGATTCGTCGCTGCGGGAATACTTGAGCGTGATGATCTGGTTCACCATCTGAGCGGCGCGCGCGGCATCGTAACCGCCCTGGCTTCCCGAAGCTCCGATGACGATGGCATTGGTGATGCCGTTGAAGAGGTTGCCCTTGGCGATCTGTTCCGAAGAATGTCGGCCCACGACATGCCCGATCTCATGCCCGAGCACGCCGGCGATTTCGTCCTCGCTGCCCAGCATGCGGTAGAGCGCCTCGGTCATGAACACCTGTCCGCCGGGAAGCGCGAAGGCGTTCACCACCTGGCGGTCGGCCAGAAGGTGAAAATCAAACTGATAGGGAGTGCGGGCCACATCCGTCGAGCGAACGATCTTCTGCCCGATGCGATTAACATGATCGCGAGCAGAGGCGTCAGGCGAAAGCCCGCCGTGTTGTGCTGCCATCTCGGCACGCGAGGCGAGTCCCATTTGGATTTCCGCCGGTGGATCAAGATCGAGGTGCTGCTTGCGACCAGTAAAGTGGTTTACCTCGGCGGGCGTGCTCAAATAGCGGATGACGGCGAAAGCCGCTATTAGCATGATGATGACCAGTCGTCCGCTGCAGCCGGAAAAAGGCGAGCGCTGGGAACCGTAGCTCTGGCTGCTGCCGTCGCCATAAGCTGATTTCATTTGGAAGAGTTTGCGATACACGGCGGACGTTCGTTAAGTTTAGTTTAGCGGAAAAGTCTGGCGCTGAAAGTCCCGGTTTCTGAAAAGTGCCGCAGCCTGTGCCGGTTGTCTTTGCAATTGCGTGTCCCTGCCTATGATACTCACCCCCATGATTTCACCAGACATTCGCAATCTGCTTGCCAGAACTTCGCCTGAGGAGGGTGTCACTGCACAGGGCTGGGTTCGCACCCGGCGTGATTCCAAAGCCTGCACGTTCATTGAAATCAACGACGGTTCCTGCCTGCGCGGACTGCAAGTCGTGGCCGACAACAGCCTGTCCTGCGCTGGATTGTATTCAAAGATCCTCACGGGTGCATCTGTTCGTGTGAAGGGTGACCTCGTGGCATCTCCTGGTGGGAAGCAGGCGTTTGAACTTCTGGCGAAGGACGTGGAGATCATCGGCGAAGCTGACCCGGCTTATCCGCTGCAAAAGAAAGGGCACACGACGGAGTTTCTCCGCGAGATTGCGCATCTGCGACCGCGCACCAATCTGCTGGGCAGCGTGTTCCGGGTTCGCAGTCGCATGGCTCATGCCATCAATACGTTCTTTCAGGAGCGTGATTTCTTTTACATTCACACACCGATCATCACCTCCAGTGATTGCGAAGGAGCGGGGGAGATGTTCCGTGTCACGACCTTGCCCCAAGGTTCGACGGCCAAGCCGGAGGCGGATTTTTTTGGCAAGCCGACTTATCTTACGGTCAGTGGTCAGTTGCAGGGCGAAGTCTTTGCCTGCGCGATGGGAAAGATCTACACGTTCGGTCCCACGTTCCGGGCGGAGAACTCGAATACCGCACGTCACGCCGCGGAGTTCTGGATGATCGAGCCGGAGATGGCTTTCTATGATCTGGAGGCGGACATGAAGCTGGCCGAGGAACACATCAAATACTTGCTGCGCGTTCTATTCGAAACTTGCGGCGAGGAATTGAAGTTTTTTAATAAGTTCGTCGACAAGGAACTTATCGCCCGTTTGCAGCATACACTCGACAGTCCTTTCCAGCGTGTGACTTACACGGATGCTGTGGACTTGCTTCTGAAGTCCGGCCGCAAGTTCGAGTATCCTGTTGAGTGGGGTCAGAACTTGCAGAGCGAGCATGAGCGATTCCTTGCCGAGGAACATTTCAAAAGCCCGGTCACCGTTTACGATTATCCGCGCAGCTTGAAGCCGTTTTACATGCGGCAGAACGACGACGGCCGGACGGTGGCCGCGATGGACGTGCTGGTTCCTGGCATCGGCGAGATCATTGGCGGCAGTCAGCGCGAGGAGCGCCTGGAACTTCTCGAAGCGGCGATGAGCGCTCAAGGACTCAATCCCGAAAGCTATCGCTGGTATTCCGACCTGCGGCGCTACGGCACGGTGCCACACAGTGGATATGGTCTGGGCTTTGAGCGCTTCCTCATGTTTGCCACCGGCGTGGGCAATATCCGCGACGTGATTCCATTTGCCCGCACGCCCGGTCACGCGGACTTTTAAAGGTGCCGGATCACTGGCTGGATAATTATGCTACGATTTGCCATCATTTCTTTCCTTTTGATTTTGCTCGCCGCACCTGTTTGCGCGGAGGAAAATCCGCTGCGCATTTCCTTGGTATCTGAAGTGACTGCCATCGTTCCCGGTGAGCCGTTTTATGTCGGGCTTAATTTGCAGCACCGCGAAGGTGATCACACCTACTGGAAATTTCCTGGCATCGTTGGTGTGCCGACCGGGATCGAGTGGAAGCTGCCTGAAGGATTTCAAGCGGGTCCGATCGAGTGGCCCGCACCTCATCAAGTGCTGATGTTTGAGATCAAGGCTCAGGGCTATGAAGGTGATACGTTGCTGCCTGTCAAAATCACACCGCCCAAAAATTTGCGGTTAGGAACTACGGTGGTTCTATCGGGTCAGGCATCGTGGATGTGCTGCGGTCGAGTGTGTAATCCAGGGGTAAAGAATTTAACGATCGAGATGAAGGTCGCTCCCGAAGGGGGACTGGATGAAAAATGGCATGCGAAATTCAATGCCGCCCGTGCCGCTGCTCCACAACAACTGGTCGGCTGGAATGCGGAGGCCAAGCGATCGGGCGCTGAGGTGCAGCTCAGACTGATTGCCCAAAGCGATGAGGCGAAACAACGGGCGGCTGCGATCAAAGAGATGATCTTTTTCACGGATGACGGTCTGATCAATGCCGACAAGCCGCAGACTTTCTCCAGTCCTGAGCCCGGCGTGCTGATGATGAAACTGATCATCTCCGAATACGCGACTGATCCGAAGGCCAAAGAACTGAGCGGCGTGCTTCAAACGCCGCAGGGATGGTCGCCAGATGGAACAGTAAAATCCGTTTTCTTGCGGGTAAAG
>JAIOQF010000005.1:11051-12295 GCA_021413535.1 Verrucomicrobiota bacterium | reverse complement strand
AACCACACCGGTTAGACTCTCACCGGTGCCGAGCATCATCTGATCATCCTTCAACTCCACGGTGCCACTGCCCCCGGCATCCACCACCTGCCAGTTGTCGAGTGACTTGCCGTCGAACAAAACAAACTCCTTCGGCGCTTCAGCCTGAAGCGAGACGAAGATAATCAGCCAGGCCACAAGAACAGCGCGCGAGTTCATCCCCTGATCAAAGCGCACACCACTGGCGGCGGCAACGAAGAAAGCGTTGGAGAATCACGACGCGCCGTGGTATGAACCCCGACCATGGAAACAGCTCCCAAACAAAATCTTCGCCGCGCCGGCCTCCTCGCGATCGCCGCTCTGACTGGACTCACGCTCACGAACTGCACCTCGCTAGGAGGCTCCAGCAGTTCCATGAACTACGATCCCCCAGCGCATCGTCCGACTAATCCTTCGGCAGTTCGTGTCAAGGTCAGCACCTCGAAGCAGGCGGTGTATGTCATGGAGGGCAATCGCGTGCTCATGGCCACGCCATGCAGCGTCGGCACTCCACAAGCGCCGACCCCGGCCGGAACGTTCCGCATTTTCAACAAGGACTTCCGCCATCGTCGCGCCAGCAGCCCCGGAGCCGGTTACCCGATGACCTACTGGTGTGAGTTCGCACCTGCCTATGGACTTCACTGGGGCTTTGTGAAACCCTATCCCTGCACGCACGGTTGCATCCGCTTGCCTAAAATGGCAGCAGCCAAATTCTTCGCCATGGTCAGCGTTGGCACGCCGATCAACATCGCCTCGCATCAACCCGAGGACGCCACTGTCGGCGCCACTCTCCCCGTGCTGGATGATTCCTCCCTGCCCAACCCGCCCGACTCTTATCTGAAGAGCAATCAGGTGTTCGAGGACGCGAAATACAAGGGCGCAATGTTTGTTGATTAAGGCAACTCTGATGTCCGCCGTCACCGAAACCAAGTCCCGCCGTGTGAACGTCCGCACGCCGGAGGTGATGGCGCGCGTGCAGGCGGAAGTGGAGACCCATTACCGCAGTGTGCTCGTCGAAAACCTCCGCAAGGCCGGCGGTGTCGTCACCGTGGGCAACACCACCATCCGGCTCGCGAAAGACTTCGGCTTCTGCTACGGCGTCGAGCGCGCCATCGATCTCGCCTACGCCGCGCGGAAAGTTTTTGCCGACCGCCGCGTGTTTCTCCTCGGCGAGATCATCCACAATCCCGAGGTCAATCGTCAGCTCACCGAAATGGGCGTCATTC
>JAIOQF010000005.1:9681-11025 GCA_021413535.1 Verrucomicrobiota bacterium | reverse complement strand
GAGATGGGCGTTATCCGTATTCCCATCAGCGAGCACGAGACCGCAGTCGCCCAGTTGACACCCGAGGACGTCGTCATCGTCCCCGCCTTCGGAGCGGAGACCCGCATCATGGACATCATCGCCCAGCGCGGTTGCCTCACGGTGGATACCACCTGCGGCGATGTCATGAGCGTCTGGAAACGCGTGCGTGGTTACGCCAAACAGCGTGTCACCTCCATCATCCACGGAAAAGCCATCCATGAAGAAACCCGGGCCACCGCCAGCCGGGCGATGGGCGAAGACGGCCAAGGACATTTTCTCGTGCTGCTCACGCTCGGCGATGTGGATTTCGTCTGCGACTACATCCGTAAAGGCGGTGACAAGGCTGAGTTTCTAAAACGCTTCGAAGGTTCGATGTCCGAAGGTTTTGATCCCGAACTGCATTTGAAGCAGGTCGGCGTGGCCAACCAGACCACGATGCTCAAATCCGATACGGAAGAGTTGCAACGCCGCATACAGCAGGCAGTGACTGATCGCGATGGCGCTGAACTTGCCGGGAAAAATTTCCAAGTATTCGACACCATCTGTGGCGCCACGCAAGAGCGGCAGGACTCACTCTTTGAATTGTTGCGCCGGCCGATGGATGTGCTCATCGTCATCGGTGGCTACAACAGCTCCAATACCACTCACCTGGTTGAGATCGGCGAAAAAGAACTGCCAACTTTCTTCATCCGCACCGCGGAATGTTTGAAGAGCCTGGAAGAAATCGTCCACTACGACCTGCATTCGAAATCGGAGACCACCGGATATTCGCAGAAACTCTCCAGCGATGGCCCAGTAATCGTCGGCATCACTGCTGGAGCCTCGTGCCCGAACAATCTGATTGAAGACACCATCCTGCGGGTCTTTCAATTGCGCGGAGTTGGAAAAGAAGAAGTGCTGCGAGCTGCGGAAATCGCGGCGGCGTGAAGCTGGCAGAATCCCCTTGCGACACCGCCCGGTGCGTGCGAAGACTCCGCTCGGTTTAAAGCGCGATTAGCTCAGTGGTAGAGCATTACCTTGACATGGTAGGGGCCACAGGTTCGAACCCTGTATCGCGCACCATTTTCCACTTTAAAAGCGAATGGGAACAACCAAACCACGATGAGTAGCGTCAGCTCGACAGAGATGCCAGGGATCGGCGCGTATCTTACCGCCGTCGCAGTTACCTCGCGATAGCGGTAATTGTCCGATGTTCATTTTTCTGCGACAAGCGTGACGGGCTTTGGATTCTTGCCCCTCTCGCGATGGGCTTTTTGATCGGCGGTTAGAAACGCGCGCCCCTTGAATGGGGGCAGTTCCCAGCAGTGCAAAACGAAGGATTGG
>JAIOQF010000005.1:0-9662 GCA_021413535.1 Verrucomicrobiota bacterium | reverse complement strand
TCCCAGCAGTGCAAAACGAAGGATTGGCATCGATGTCGTCGAAACTGTTCCAGCGGTGCGGCGTCTGCTTGTGTTAAGCGCCATATCAGGCAGTTCCGTTAACTCAGATAGATCGATATGTAATTGGCCTACCACATAGGCCTCATTCAATTTGTTCTGCCCAACCCCAGGGAAAATATTCAACTCACCAAGCTTCTTGTTGGCGAAAACGGAAAGGAAGTTATGCGAGGGGCGCCACCCGTTCCAGCGGGGACACTCCGCAACGCCCCGCCGCCGCCCCAGCAGATCATTCTGCACCACTGCGGCCTGCCATCGAGCAGCACCAACGACACTCTGCCATATACACACTCCGAAGTTAGCTGCCGCTGGATGAGGTGAATACCCCATTTTCAAGCCAGGACCGAACTGGAAAAATACGGTCATGAAAGACACCAGCCTAACCCCCGCAAAACGCGTTCGCACGAACCAAGATATTGACGAGATTTCCTCTCTCGAAAGGTTTTTAGAGAAAAAGTCAATGGATATCATGGCGTCACTCGCGGCCCGCAATCGCCTCGACTGGCTACAAGAGTATACCGCTGAGACTAGAATGGCGTTCGAACCGCCAAGGATTTCGTCGCCTCAGCGGACACGGCCCCGCCAATCCGACTTTACCTTTTGGCATACCTCATCTTCCTCCGCAGAACCCTCTGCTGCATGAGGGGTTGACCGCGAAACGCGAGCGGCCATGCCAGTCGATTCGTATATCCACGGGTGCCAAAGTCTGGGCGCAGTGTCCACCACCAAACTTCGATGACTCATACACATTTCCTCCGAGTTCGGATTTCCCCCCAAGGCTCGCAGGACATCACGCCGAACATTTCATTCACATTGTCGCAGTGCGCAACTTGCGCTACCGAGAGTGATAAATATTGTCTGCTTGTAGCTGGCTCCCAATTTTTTACAATGACGGGACACACGGAGGTGATAATATGAACAGCGTATGAGCGGTCAAGATGCTCCTCCTCATCCGATTCCAGCGCGCCGCAGCCGCTGGCGGATCTTGCTGCGATACGCCGTGATCAGCTTGCTGGTGGTGGGCGCCGTTTTGTTTTTCGTGCGACGGCAGATCGGCGACCTGCTGGCACGCAAGCTTGACGAGCGACTGGCAGCGGCGGGAATTTTTGTGACGTGGAAATCCGCTGATTGGGTTCCAGGTCCTGGCATCCGGTTACATGGTTTGGCCTTGTATCGTGATGCGATGAAGCACGATCGGATCGCTCTCTTCGACAACATAACCGCAATCAAAGGCCATGCCGGGTGGAATCGATGGGAGACGGTGCATGCTCAAATCGCGGATGCGCGTCTCACGCTCAGCAGCGGTGCCGCTGAAACCAACCTGGAACACTTGGACATGCATTTGCTGATCCAGCCGGGAAACGCGGATCTGCAGGATTTTCATGCCAGCCTGCGTGGTCTGAGAATCGAGGCGAAGGGCATCTATTTGAACACGGTTGCGGCCGTGCCAGCGGGCCAAGCGGATGCAAAACATCCAGCGGCGCAAAACAAAGGTGTGTTCGACGATGTGAATCTCGAGTGGCTGCATTCCGTGAAGGAGTGGCTGACGTTTCAACCTCAGAAGGATGAACCGGTGTTGCGTGTAGAGTTTAACTCGCTTCCAGACGGCGGCGGAATGGACGTTGCGGCAACGCTCACCGGCAACAATTTTAACTGGCGCGGACAAAAGTGGGATTTCGTGAAGGCAGCGATAAAAACCTCGGTCGGAGACAAGGTATCGCCCATCGAAATTGAAAAGGTGAACCTCGGACAGGCGGGGCAAACCGGCGAGATGGAAGGAGTCCTCGATCCCGCACGCAGCGTGCTCCGCATAAACAAGCTTGATTCCGGGCTCAACGTGTTGGCGCTCACGCGCGCTTTTGTGCCGGGAGCCGCCGCGAGCTTGACCGCCTTCGCCACGACCGGCGAGTGGCGCATCAGCGGCAAGGGGGTGTTCCCGATAGACCGACCAGTGAACAGCCAATGGAAAGGCAGCGTGGCGCTGAACGGTGATTTTGTTTATGTGAATGGGCTTACACTCTTAGCCCTAAAAAATCCGACTTTTACACTCAGCGTCGGGGAGCAGAGAGTGTCACTTTCAGGATTTAAAGCGAATCTCTGGGATGGAAAACTTGACTCGCCGCTTACGCAGATTCGTTTATCCGAAGCGGGAACCGAACCGCGATTCGAAACGCAGCTCACCCTGGAAGGCGCGCAACTGCAATCCGTGATGGACAGTTTCGGCACCGCGCAGAAGCAGCCCGGTGTCGTCCACCTCAACTGGAAGGGCGGCGGCGGATTTAATCTGGCCACCATCTCCGGTTCCGGCGCGCTGAGCATCCACAATGCGGAGTTCTTCCGCATCCCGCTTCTCGGTCCGTTGCATCTCGTGTTTGACAGGATCACGCCAGGATTCGGCAGAGACGTGGCTTCCTCGCTAACCACCAATCACCGGATCGGCGGCGGCATTTTTTACATCACGAATCTGAAACTCGAAAGCAAGCTGACGCGCATCGAGGGGAACGGCACCATTGACCTCAGCCGGCAATACGCCTGGCTCGACGCGAAAGCGAAGCTGCAAGGGATCGCGGGACTAGCCACTGCCTTGCTGAGCGCGCTGTTGGAAGTCGAAGGAGAAGGTCCGACCAGTGACGTGAAGTGGAAGCTCAAAAATGCCGGCCTGATCGGCGAAGCGGCAGGCCTCGTCGGGAAGACCGGGGGCGCTGTGATTGAAGGCGCGGGCGGTGCACTGAAGGCAACTACCGGCACTGCGACGGAGGCGGTGAAAGACACCGGCAAGGCGGCGAAGGGCTTGCTCAAGCTTCCCGGCAAGCTGCTCGGCAAGTGAGTCTGCGCTAACCGGCGTATGTTCTGCGACTTGGAGCATTTAAATTAAAACCGTAGCCGCGCTTCGTGTTGCGCAGCCGCGAAGCGAAAACGCGGGAAGATTGGAAATTTTTTGCTCTGCGATAATGTCCCGCACTCTTACGAGATGCGGTTACGAACTTATTTATAATGCTCTAGCAACGGAATTAGAATATCGCGTGCACCAATTATCGAAAGTTATTCCACGCAGTGATTTGTATCGCGGATCAAAATATTCTGCCGACAAATTTGAACCGGATATTCTCCTTGCTCATTCGCGCGACACAAACTATCGCCTGCGGACTTTATGAATCCGACTGCCATCGAGGGCCACCTCAAGCTTGTTCTGCTGCAATGGATGATCATCATCGCGACGGCCTTTGTCTTCGGACGACTCGGCAAGAAAGTCGGTCAGCCGCTCGCGGTCGGGGAAATTCTCGGGGGCATCTTGCTGGGGCCTTCGGCACTGGGCCTGATCTGGCCGGCGGACTGGCCGGTGTTGTTTCCGCAGGAGACTCAGCAATCACTCCAGCTTCTGGGCAAGCTCGGTATTATCCTGCTGCTGTTTCAGGTGGGAATGGAATTTGATTACAGCCATCTGCGATCGCGTTCACGCACGGTCACGGCGGTGAGCGTCTTGGGCATCGTCGCGCCGTTTCTCGGCGGACTGCTCATCGGGCCGTGGCTCCATGAGAACTTCGCGCCGGCGACGCCGAAGTTTGGCTTTCAATTTTTTCTCTGCATCGCGCTTTCCATTTCCGCACTGCCGATCATGGGCCGAATATTGCTGGAGATGAAATTGGAGCGCTCGCCGGTCGCTGTAATGGGCATCAGCGCGGCGGCGGTCGATGACGTGGTCGGCTGGGTGTTGCTGGCGATCGCCTCGGCGCTGGTGACGGCGAAATTCAGCGGCTGGCAGCTTGCGCTGCAAATTGCGGGCATCGTTGGATTTTTTCTGCTCTTGATGAATGTCATCGGGCCCTTGCTGAGAAAACTCTGGCGACAGATGAGCGCGGGGCAACATGGCCAGATGCCGCATTCCTATCTCGCGCTGCTGCTCATCGCGCTATTCACCAGCGCGCTGATCACGAACAAGCTCGGCATCTTCGCCATCTTCGGTGCATTCTTGCTGGGTGTGGCTTTGCATCAGGAAGCCAGTTTGGTGAAAGCGTGGCGGGAACAATTCTCATCGCTGGTGCTGGTGGCGTTCGTGCCGATCTTTTTCACAAATACGGGGCTGAACACCAACGTCGGTTCGTTGCAATCGCCCGCTGCCTGGTTGGGCTGCGGCCTGGTGCTGCTGATGGCGGTGGCTGGCAAGCTCGGCGGCTGCTTCCTCGGTGCGAAGCTGACGGGACTGTCGACGCGGGAAGCGGGCTGCGTCGCGGCGTTGATGAACACGCGGGGGCTCATGGGGCTGGTGGCGATCAACATCGGGCTCGATCTCGGTCTGCTGACCAGGGAATTGTTCACCATGCTGGTCATCATGGCGCTGCTGACGACGGCGTTGTGCGGCCCCATGCTGCGCTGGTGGCTGCCAGCTGACTTGAAGGCACTCGTGCCGAAGAACTGATTGTTTTATCACAAGTCCTGTCAAATCTGATGATGGTCGATGTTACCCTCGACCACTATAGCAGTGGCCGCATGGTGCAATGTTTCACCGCAGAAACCCATTTTGGCAGAACCCATTTTGACCGTTGAATAATGTTAGGAGATTTGGTATGAATGGAGCATGACGCGCGCGATCGAACTCGACCATCTGCTGAAACTGCTGGACGATGAATCTCCCGTGGTGCGGGAAGCGGTTCGGCGCGAACTGGCCGCGATGCGCAGCGAACTCCCCGGTCGCCTGAGTGCGCTGCAACACCCGCTGGAACCAGAACAAGAAAGATTGCTGAGCGAAATTCTAGCGCCGGTATGCCGGGAGCAGCTTGAAGAAACGTGGCTGGCCTGGCGCTGGTTGTCTTCGCCGGAAGCGCAACTGGAGGAAGCGCTCTCCCAAGTCTCGGCATTTCTCAGCGGCTGGCAGGCCCGGGGCGAGATGCTGACACAAAAACTCGACTTCATCGCGGCGGAGGCGGCGAAGGACGGCTGCGTCGGCGATCCGCGCCGGCTCGCGGAGTTTCTTTTCGGCGGCCGCGGGCCGGACACTCGCCTGCGCGGCAACAGCCGGGAATACTACGCCGCGAACAACAGCAACTTGCTCTGGGTCATCGCCAGCGGCGTGGGCAATCCGATCTCGCTCTGCGCCATCTACATGCTGACTGGCCAGCGCCTCGGACTGCGCATCCAGGGTTGTAATTTCCCGGGACATTTCCTCGCACGCATCGAGGAGGGTGAAGAACTCTGGCTGGTCGATTGTTTCAATCGCGGCCGCTTCATGCTGGCCGAAGACGTGGCCAAGCACCATCCTGCGGCGAATCCATCGATGGAAGAAATCATCCGCCAGCCCGCCAGCGTGGAGACCATCATCGCGCGCGTCCTCCGCAATCTCGATGAATCCTTCGAGCGCTCGCAAAATCTCCCGCGCCGCCAGATCGTGCGCCGGTTGATGTTGAAGCTGATGGAAGAGTGAACGGCGGTTTGGTTTCCGCATTTTTTCCTAACGACCCCAAGCTCAGCGACGGCGGAGGCTGGCGCGATGGCTGCGCGGGCGCAGGTGGCGGAGCAGCCAGCGTGACAGCCGGAGCCGTTCGCTGCAGCACTTAGGCGTCGCGGTCGGGTTCATGCTAGCTTACGCATTGGGAGTTCCTGCGGCGGCTGGCATCTTCAGAAATCCTGCGACGAGGAACCCCCATGCGGCCACCAAGCCGAGCCCGGCAGTAATGTGGGTGAGCTTCACGACCAGCTCGTGCCATGTAACCCCACCCTTTGCGCCCGCCTGACCAGCCGCGATGGGCAACATCTGGGTCGTTCCCCACCAAGCATTGGCGGTTCCTGCTGCCACGTAGCGACGCCTAACTACTTGATCGTAGACAGTTTTGTTTTGTTTGTCACGAGCGTTATGGGCGACAGTTTTGTTTCATATCAACGGGTTTGGCGGGGAAGAAGTGTTGCCCATTACTCTTATTCGCGTAATGGGCAACAAGACTCAAGCAGTTTTGATTCGCACGCCTCCTCCGGCGTGTCTCACACTTCGGGCTTCGGTTCGCTCAGTCTATCTCGCGCCTACCTCCGGCGCTCGGTTCCTACCGCACGGAGGAGACCTATGTGGGCTGGTATAAGCGTTTTGTGCTCTGGCATGAGAAACGTCACCCGGCAGAGATGGGTGCGCCGGAGGTGGAGGCGTTCCTCACGCATTTGATGTCATGGTCGCCTCACGGCCATGACACCCTACGGTCAGCTTGATGGCTGTCTATCTCCGCTCCAGTCCTTCGCGTCGATTGACGGTGAATTTGAACTTGGCGGCCACGTCCCAGAACCAAGCGCTCAATGCGCTGCTCTTCCTGTATAGGGAGGTGCTCAAAGTGGAGCTGGAGGGCATTGATGCCAAGCGGGCCAGGCATCACAAACGCCTGCCGGTGGTGCTGACCACTGAAGAGGTCAGCGAGTTGCTCAAGGGCGTCAAAGATGAGGCGGGCATGGTTTGCAAACTTCTCTACGGCTGCGGCCTGCGCGTGGCGGAGGCCTTGCGCTGTGTATCAAAGACGTGGATCTCAGGTATTTTGCCCGCGGTTTCTCATGCAGAGCGAGGCTTTGATTCCTCTGCCCTTCCGGCTCCATTCGAGCACGTAGCTGTTTGCAAAGCAGCTTGAATTATGGCATGAAATCTTCCCGTCTGCCCCGGGCCGTCACCCACTTGCCTTTGGTGATGATGGTGTCGAACTTGAGGCCGGCCTTTTCTCCTGCGCGAAGACACTCTGCAGACTGTGACTTCAAAATGCCAGATACCAACACCGTTCCACCGGGCTTCATGATGCGAACGATCTTGGGAAAGGCAGCGATCAAGACATCGCTGAACAAGTTCGCCGCAACGCAGTCGTAACGCTGGCTGGATTTCCAGCGCAACACATCAGCCTCCTCAATGCGAACTCCACCAGCGCGATTACGCTTCACATTATGCAAAGCCACCCGCACGGCATGGGGATCAAAGTCACAGCCATAGATGTCTCTCGCGCCGAGTTTCGCCGCCGCGATCGCCAGCACGCCGCTTCCGGTTCCAAGATCACACAGCGTCCACGCCTGGCCTTTTCGTGACTTCGAGAAATCCACCAACAACCGTAGCACGCTGGCAGTGGTCGCATGATGGCCGGTGCCGAAGGCCATGTCCGGCGGGATGCTGATGATGGTGCGCCGGGGATTGGCTTTCGCCAGCGCAGCGAGCTTGGCTTTGTCCGATGCCGCACTGACGAGCAAGGCATTGCGCACCACGACGGGCGGCGGCAATTCCAAGCGGAGCGCAGCCCAGTTACGCGAACGAACCGGTCGCACCGTGCCGCCGAATTGTCGCTGAACCGTGAGCGCTTCCCGCTTCTCCACGCAATAGAGCTCAACCCGCACCGTCTTCCGGCCAGGAATGACCGTAATCACCGCGCCGTTGTGCCCGGAAAATCGCTCCGCCCAAGAATCACTCCATTGCGCCGAGGAAAGTCGTGACCAGACAAACATACTTTACCAGCGCAGTCGTACTCCCGCCTGGTAGGTGTTGACTTCAGAAGCAAAATCCACACCGAGACCGAGATCGAGAACGGAGAGCAGGGCGTAGTAGCTGTTAATTTCCACGACATTCTGATCGAGATTATCGGTTGTGGAAAACAGAACACTGGCTGCCAGCTCCCATTTTTCAGTCGCAGCGAATCTCAAACCCGGCCGCATGTAAACGGCAAAACTGTCAGGATTGATGCTGCTCAGTTCGCCATCGGAAATATCAAAACGCATACCCACCTCACCGAAGAGATGGAAGCGCTGGCCCAGCGGGATATAAGCGCCGACCCCGCCTAACAAAGTCGTGAGATTGAATGACTGGTGCTTCTGATTGGTGCCGTCCATCCAGTTCAGTCCAAAGGTCAGAAAAAGCGGCTTGAACAAAGGTGCCCGCAGACCGACGGCAAACCCGCTCGAGTTGTCCAGGTTGTCGGCATCGAAGTCGTAGTAATTGTAGCGCGCCTCCAGACTGCCATACGAGAGCAGTTTGCTGTAGTTGCCGCCGCCGGAGTAGGACGAGGGTGCTTGGTAGTTCGATTGGGGTTTGGGCGTCGAACTATAGGGATCCGATGGATATTGATACTGATAGTTCTGCGCCAACGCAGCAGTGCTGAGACAGAACATCGAGAAAAGCCAGCAGAACGTTTTCATAGCTGATATAGTTAATATTTACAGACTATCTTATAATATTAAATAATTCAGGAAATGCCAGCATATTTTTATAAAAAGATGAGTTACCAGAAGATTCACACAACCCGGGCCAGGGAGTTGACCAGCGCGCCCGCCGCCCCTACGGAGAGGCATGGCTGAAGTCGCCTCCACCCGCACCTTGTCGCTCGGTTCACCGAGCCCGATTTTCACTTTGCCAGATGCTGCCGGTCATCCGTTCTCCCTGAATGATGTGCGGGGTCCGAAGGGATTGGTGGTCGCGTTTCTCTGCAATCACTGTCCCTTCGTCATCCATCTGGCCACGGCCCTGGCCGACTTCGCCGATACCTGTCTCGCCAAGGGCGTGGGTTTCGTCGGAATCAATTCCAACGATGTCACCCGCTACCCCGCCGACAATCCGGAAAAGATGCGCGAGATGCAACGGACCTACCACTGGTCGTTCCCCTATCTCCACGATGAATCGCAGGCCGTCGCGCGCTCTTATTTCGCGGCCTGCACGCCAGATTTTTATTTATTCGATGAAAATTTAAAGCTGACTTACTGCGGTCAGTTCGATGATTCGCGACCGAACAACGGCAAACCCGTCACCGGTGACAGTCTCAGATCCGCCGTCACCGCGATGCTGGCCCAGTTGCCGCCCATTTCGCCCCAACGCCCCAGCAGCGGTTGCAGCATCAAATGGAAGCCCGGCATTGAAGTGCCGCCGTTTCGCGGTTGACCGCTATTCCATGTCGCGTTCATCTTGTTTCCAATAGGTGCTCTGAAAACGCCGCACTCATTCGCCTCCCATCCCACCCATGAAATTTCGCATTCTCATTCTGCTTGCACTCGGCGCTTTGCTTGGCTCCACCGCCATTGCTCAAATCCAAAAAAAGAATCCGCCCATCGACAGCACCGCGCGCCCTCTTGATGAACTGATCACAGGCGACACTCTCTGGGATACCACCCCGGAACAGCTTGAAGAAAAATTCAAGCCAATCGGCCTGCAATGGCTCGATAAGGAAAAAACTAGAGCCCGCTTTTTTGGCAAGGGGCTTCAAATCTTCGATGGCGAACTGAAGATTCTCGAAGCCAACTCCGACTTCAAAAGCGGCAAACTCGCCGCCACCAGCATCTCGCTCTACAACCGCGGCGACAGCGTAAACGACCCGTCCAGCCTTGCGGAGTTTGAAAAACTAGTCACAGACTTCAAAGACATCCTCACCGAACGACTCGGCGTCAAACCCGTTGATCGCGGCAAAGACGCCGCCAGTGCGGTGAAAGCCATCGGCTTCCTCTGGAACAAGCCGCCCATCGCCTATCTCTTGGAATACAGCTATCAAAAGAAAATGCCCGACAAGGATTTTCGCGCTGAATTCATCCGCCTGCGTGTCGCCGCCATTCCCAAACGTCCCTTGATCGGCACTTCCTCTACTGTCGGCAACAAACCCGTCGCCAAGGCTTCCCTC
>JAIOQF010000309.1 GCA_021413535.1 Verrucomicrobiota bacterium | reverse complement strand
CCAGAAGTGCCAGTTCGACCGTCCGGGTCGGACCTTGAATCCGCGGATCAGCGCAGAACTTCGCCCGGTTTGAAGAAGCGCTTGATCTCAGCTTCAGCCGCATCGGTTGAATCACTGGCGTGCGCCACGTTGATCATCATGTCCACACCATGATCGCCGCGGATCGTTCCCTTTTCAGCCTTGGTCGAGTCCGTGGGGCCGAGCAGATCCCTGACCTTCTGAATTACATTCTCGCCTGCCAGAGCCAGCGCGATCACCGGCTCGCTTTTCATGAACTTCGCCACTTCTGGGAAGAAAGGCTTGTCCGCGATGTGCGAGTAGTGATCCTTCAAAATCGCGTCATCAAGCTGAATCATCTTCATGCCGCGAAGGCGGAAGCCCGCTTTTTCAAAGCGTTGCAAAACTTCGCCACAAAGATGCTTGGAAACGCAATCGGGCTTGAGGAGGATGAGGGTAGTTTGCTCGGACATGGGGGTGTGCCTCTTAACTCAAACACCCATCGCAGTCAAGCGATGTGGCAGGCCTGCGCGAATCGAGACACCTGGACACATTGAGTGCTGCTTTTTGCAGCAATCGTTTCTCCAACGCATGAATCACCCCGGCCCAAGGGAAAACTTGTGAAATCATCACCGACGGGTTATGGCA
The DNA here is from genome assembly GCA_021413535.1 of Verrucomicrobiota bacterium. Taxonomy (GTDB): domain Bacteria; phylum Verrucomicrobiota; class Verrucomicrobiia; order Verrucomicrobiales; family Verrucomicrobiaceae; genus VFKE01. Next base: position 5,344 of record JAIOQF010000309.1, on the reverse strand, counting down.
GAGCTTATGTCCAAACCTCAAAGCATCCTGGTCACCGGCGGCGCCGGCTTCATCGGTTCCGCGCTCGTCTGGGCGCTCAATCAGCGCGGGCAGGAGAACATCGTCGTCACCGACCGGCTGACCACGGATGAGAAGTGGAAGAACCTCGTGGCACTGAAATACGCGGACTATCTCGATGCTGGCGATCTTCTGAAGCGCATCGAGAACCAGCCGGACTCGCTGGGAAAATTCGACGCGGTGTTTCATCTCGGCGCCAATTCCGCCACGACCGAGCGCGACGCCGGTCACTTGATGAGCAACAACTTTGAATACACCAAGGTTCTCGCGCACTGGGCCATCGCAACGGGCGCGCGTTTCGTGTATGCGTCATCCGCGGCGACTTACGGCGACGGGACACAGGGCATGGACGACAAGATGAATGATCTCACCAAGTTGCGACCGCTGAACATGTATGGCTATTCGAAGCATCTCTTCGATCTCTATGCTCAGCGCGCAGGCATCGCCAAGCGCATCATCGGTCTGAAATATTTCAACGTCTATGGCCCCAACGAAAATCACAAGGGCGACATGCGCTCCGTGGTCAACAAAGCCTTCGACCAGATCCGAGCGACCGGCCGGGTGCAGCTCTTCAAAAGCTACCGCCCCGACTATCGCGATGGCGAACAACAGCGTGATTTTCTTTACGTGAAGGACGCCGTGGACATGACGCTTTTCCTCGCCGCCCAACCGCTCGCTGGCGGCCTCTACAATCTCGGTTCAGGCGAGGCTCACACCTGGCTTCAACTGGTTCATGCCATCTTCAGCGCGCTTGGTCTGCCGCCGCAGATTGATTTTATCGATATGCCGGAAACCTTGCGCGAGAAATATCAGTATCACACCTGTGCGGACATCTCCAAACTGCGCTCTCTTGGCTACCAGCAGGCTCTGACTCCACTCAACACCGCTATTGCAGATTACGTGAAAAATCATTTGGCTCCGGGAAAACTGCTTGGCGACTGAGGCTCCCCGCAGCAGACTTCGCACTACCCATTAAAATTTCTCCGCAAACCCCTTATCCAAAAAATACACTTTCCCAACTCCATCAACCTTGCACGCTACCGCCAGACTTATCCCAAGGTCGCCGAGGCGCTGAAGTGTGCGAGACGAGCACCCACTCAGGGCGAAATGGATTTTCTCGAAAAAGTCGCCGCTGCTGAGCTGCCCATCGGCAATGTCGGGCCGGCCAACCTCTGCTTTCTCGCCGCAGTCGCCAGCACGATCGGCGCGACTCGGATGCTCGAAATCGGCACCGCATCAGGTGCCACGAGCGCACTGCTCGCGGCGATCGCGGCGAGCACGCTTGCGGAGCAGAATCTGCCGCCAGCGGGCATCCTTCTGACTACGATCGACAAGAAATCGCGCTGCCTTTTTGACGACAGCAAGCCCATCGGCTTCATGATTGCCGATCTCGCACCCACCCTCGCTCCGCACATCGCCATCCATACCGAGCAGGATTCCTATCTCGCCCGCACCGTCGTCCAGCCCGGTTCTCTCGACCTCGCATTCATCGATGGAAATCACCAGCACCCGTGGCCCCTCATCGATGTGCTCAACATCCTCCCGCTCATGCGTCCCGGCGCGTGGCTGATCTTCCACGACACAGATTTACCGGCCATCGCCACGCAACTGGGAGTGCCGCAACGCTACGGCGCGCAATGGTTGTTTGAATCCTGGCCCGGTCATAAGCTCAGTTCCGATAATATCGGCGCAGTCGCACTCCCGCAGGATTTGCGAACTTTGCGTGCTTTTTTGGAAGCGATCAGTATGCGACCCTTCGAGGTCTCAGAGTCAGGTTGGAACCGATACCGGAAAATGCTGGCTGATTCATTCAGTTACGCATTTCAGTGAGAACCATAGAATGATGTGAGCGCCAAGAACCAGCCTCAACTCACTTCTTCTTATCCCAGCCCTGCTCCTTGATGATGCGTTCAAGTTCGCCCTTGGCGGCGAAGTCGCCGGGAATGAACTGGTATTTCGCAAGATACTGCACCGCGTTGTTCAACTCCATGATGTCGCCCTTGCGGGATTCGATCTTTGCTGGAGGGATTTGCTTCACCTCAGCAAGGAACGTCGCGACCATGGCTGTAGATTCCTTTAACGCGGCGTCGTTTGATTCGTAGCAGAGCGACTCCAGGAGACGATACATTTTCGCCTTGCCCTCGAGCTTGGTAGCATCCAGACGGATGTTGCTCGCGATTTCCTTTTTCTTCGCCGAAGCAGCTTCTTCGGTCAGATAGCCGTTGGTGCCACCCTCGACGGCGCGCGCCGGCAGCGGACGATACCAGATATTGCGATAGCGAACGGGATTGCCGTGATCTTGCAACTGAAGCGGTCCTTTCTCCGGGTAGGGTCTCGGTTTGGTGCGGGCTTTGTGGCCGCCAATGCCTTCCAGCGGCGTGTGATCTTGCAGGAGAACACCGTTGCAAAAAACCGTCAGCGCGCCGGGATCGATTTCCTGACCGTCTTTAAACAAAGGTCGACGGAAGATAATGTCATAGACCTGCCACTCGCCGGGCTTGCGCAAGGCGTTGACCATCGGCGGGTTGATCCCGTAAACGGAACCGGCGAAGCCATCGGCGTAGGTAGGATTGTCATAATTGTCGAGCACCTGCACCTCAACCAGACCCATGAGAAACACGCCGCTGTTGCCGCGATTCTGGCTGCTGCCCGCAGGCTTGGCTGGCGCAGCCCATTCAAGATGCAACTGGCAGTCGCCGAACTCTTCTTTCGTGCGGACATAACCAGACTTGGGAACGCAAAGCAGCGCACCGTCCTGCACGATCCATTTCGTTGGTTCCGTCGGATTTTTGGCCGACTGCCATTTCGACAAATCGGCCTCGGTGCCCCCGAACAAAACGATGGCATCCGAAGGCGGCTTGCCGGGCTCGGTCTGGGAGCTGAATGTGCCCGGCTCCACACGCGGCGGTTGCGGGCGGTTCAAATCATGGATGGCCCACGGATGATGTGCGTCCGGCGGATCACCATAGAAGGCACCTTCCGCAGCAAGGTTTGATGCAAGAAAGCTGAGAGTAACGAAGTGAATGAGGAGACGCATAGCGCGAGCTTACGCACGGGACAGAATCATCAACAAGAAAAACTTCCCGATTGCACGCTAGGTCATGCCCCTTCGCACTTGCACTCCAAGAAAAACTGGCCTAGCACTCCGCCCGATTATGGCCAACACCTCAGTCATCAACCTGCGCAAAGGACACGCCGTCCGTCACAACAACGACGTCTGCATTATCACCGAAATGGAGCACAAGAAGCCGCCGCGCATGGCTTCGTATGTCCAGATGTCCATCAAGAGCATCACCAACGGCAAGGTCAGCAATCTGCGCCTCACGTCCAACGAGTCGCTCGACTCCGTAAACCTGAGCAAGGACGCGCACGATTACAGCTACAAGGACGGTGACGGCTACCACTTCATCCATCCCACGACCTACGAGGACGTGATGCTTCCCGAAATCATGGTCGGACCGGTGAAAGATTATCTCGTCGAAGGCCAGAAGTATCTCATCGTCTTCACGGATGATCGCATCGCCGGCATCGAACTGCCGCCAGCCATCGTGCTCGGCGTCACCGATGCGCCAGAAGGCGTGCGGGGTGATTCCGCCAACAACGTTTACAAGGCCGCCACTCTCGAAACCGGCCTGATCGTTCAGGTGCCACTTTTCATCAACAACGGCGACAAGATCAGCGTCAAGACTGAGGACGGAACTTACCTCGGCCGCGCGAATTAATACGCTTCAAATATAATCGTAGCCGCATCTCGTAAGAGTGCGGGAAGTGCTCACGTCAGCCAATAAGGCATCCAAATGTCCCGCGTTTTCGCTTCGCGGCTACGCAACACGAACGCGGCTACAATTCTTTTATCACCCCGAGCAGCCGGGTGATCGCCAGCACGTTCATGGCCGCCTTGGGCACGAACGAATCGGTCTCGACGAACTCCGGCACCTTCGAACCGTCGGCACTGCGCTCTGAGCAATGCGCGTTATCTCCACTTGGCCCCAGTCCATCGAGCGTAGGACCAAGATGGCAGAGATAATTGGCATCACTCAATCCGCCGCGAGACACTGACGCCGCGTCGAGCCCGAGTTCAGCAGCTGCCTGGCGCCAGTGGGCGAATAGTTCCAAGGTGCGTTGTTCCTGCGGCCACGCAGGACTTCGTCCAAGGCATTCTACTGCGATCATGGCAGAGGACTTCTGCGGTGCCGTCAACGCGATGGCTTCCAGTCCTGCACCAGCCTCACGCAAGACCACAGGGTCGAAGGCCCGCATCTCCAGTTCCGCACACGCCTCGTGCGGAACTCGGTTCAACACCGTGCCGCCCTGAATGCAGCCAACATTGATCGTGAGCTGCCGCGCGTAATCCGTCATCGCCGCCGCCTGTTTCACCGCATCGCACAGTGACACAATTGCATTCACGCCAGCCTCGTGTGAACTCCCCGCGTGAGCCGCAGTGCCGTGCGCGCTGATGCGATACTCCGCGCGACCCTTGCGCGAAGTGACGATGTGAAATTCTTTCCCCTTGCGAGGTCCACCTTCAAACACCAGCACCGCCCCCGCACCCTGCGGACAAAGCTCTGAAGTGCGCTCGGCAAAATCTTTCGCCATCACTTCTTCACTCGCATTCGCCGCGATCAGCCAGCTCGTCTCCTCAAAGACCTGCGGCGAAAATTTCTGTAATGCTCCCAGGATCATCCAGATCAAAACCGTGCCACCCTTAATATCTACAGTGCCGGGGCCATAGTTGCGCGATTCAGCAGGAGTCTCCTCCCAATGAAAATTGTTTTGCGCCTCCTCTTCCGGCGGAAAAACCGTATCCAGATGGGTCACCAGCACGACGGGTTTTTTACCCTGGCCCTGACGCGAGAGAAATAAATGCCGACCGTATTCCGGGAACTCCGACGGGACGAAGTGAGGCTTGAAACCCAGCGGCTCAAAACATTCCGCAGTCAGCGCCCCCAGCCAGTTCACGCCCTCTGCATTTGCCGTTAAACTGTTGATGCCCACCATCCGGCGAAGCCAGTCCATGGCCTCCGGCATTTGCGCCTGAAGCCAGTTCTGCAGATCAATCTTGAAGTCCGTCTTCATCGGTTCAACTCCTCGACACCACTCCAATCCCAGGCCGATCAGGCAAGATCATATCGCCCATGGCATCATAGGCAATGCCCTCGTAGTCGTCGTTCGAGACATACAGATGCCCGTCCAAATCGATCCAATCAACGAGCGGCGCCAGGTGTGCCGCCGCGGTCACACCAATGCTGCTCTCAATCATGCAGCCCAGCATGACCTTCATGCCGAG